>CALZLD010000184.1 GCA_945788225.1 uncultured Clostridia bacterium | reverse complement strand
AGTTCATAATAGATTTTTCGCTCCGATTTGAACAGAAATTACAGGTTGCAAAACGACAATATTCGGTTGCATCGCGTAAAATCGAGGGTTTTTATGCCACTACAATTTTATCACATATTCTTTTTTATGTAAATGCAAAATATTTTCTTATTTTTGAAAAAAATGTGCTTTCTCGTTTGTATTATATATGAAACGGCATTATCCTGCCGCTTTTTACAGAAAGAGAGACAACAAAAAATATTATCACGGAGGACTATTAAAATGAAGAAGATACTTATTGCCATACTCGCAGTATCAATGCTTACATCACTCACCGCTTGCGCCAAAAAGGACACTATCCCTGCGCAGGGAGAAGAAGTAAGCGAAAGCACGACAGCTATGACAACAGAGCATACAGAAGCGGATTCCGTTCCCGAAACGGAAGAAACAGCAATTCCTGCCGAGACAGAAGAAACGGTGAAGGAAACTACCGCTCCTGCGGAAACAACTGTTCAGACAACGGTTGCAACCACAACCCCTGCTGAAACAACAACGACAACTCCCGAAAGCGAAGGCAGTGACACAATGGGAAATACTCTTTACAAGGACTTTGTTAGCAAGGTTAAAAACAACCCCTCGATGAGCACAGAAGACCTTGCAAACGAGCTTGTCAAGAACCCCGTTATCAAGTTTATGCCTATGACAATGCCCGTTGAACAAGGTTATCTTGCAGGCTTTTCAACAGAGATTGACGGCTTCAAGAGCGGTGCCACATTCGGACCGATGATAGGTTCTATTCCTTTTGTGGGATATGTCTTTGAGGTTGAAAAGGAGAGCGATGTGGACGGCTTTATCAAAAAGCTCAAGGACAACGCAGACCCCCGTTGGAACATCTGCGTTGAAGCGGACGAAACGGTTTGCGGAAATGTGGGAACAAAGGTGTTCTTTGTAATGTGCCCCGCGTCAGCTGAATAATTTATTGAGTACCATACTTTTTGTGTGGTACTCTTTTTTTATAGGTTTTGCTTGACAATGTTTTCAGGATGCGATATAATACATATAGACATTTATCAATGTGAGGTGGCAAAATGGGACTTGACGAAAAAAGAACAGCCCTTATCTTCAAGGCGTTCTGCGATGAAAACCGAATAAAAATCCTCCACCTTTTAAAAAGCGGAGAAAAATGTGCCTGCAAGCTGTTGGAGGAAATGAACATCACCCAGCCAACTCTCTCTCACCATATGAAAATTCTTTGCGACAGCGGAATTGTCATAGGGCGCAAGGAGGGAAAATGGATGCACTATTCCATTTCTTCAGACGGAATAGACAAAGCGCTTTGCTATCTTGAAAAGCTGAAAAATATCGGGGAGGAAAGATAAATGAACAAAACAGAAAAGGCTCTTTCACTTTTTTCAAATAATTTTAACTGCTCTCAGGCTGTATTTACCGCCTTTGCCGGCGACTTCGGAATTGACGAAAAGACGGCTCTTATGCTGGGAACATCATTCGGCGGAGGAGCAAGGAACGGCGAGATATGCGGTGCCGTTTCGGGAGCGTTGCTTGTACTGGGGCTTAAATACGGTCACTATGACGCAGATGACAACGAACAGAAATCCCGTGCTTATGAAATCGCCGTTGATTACACAAAGCGTTTTAAAGAGAAAAACGGCTCTATCGTCTGTCGTGACTTGTTGGGGTACGACCTCACCGTTCCCGAAGACAAAGTATTTATCAAAGAAAAAAATCTGTTCAAAACGGTTTGTCCTGACATGGTAAAGAGCGCCGTTTTAATACTTGAAGAAGTTCTCAACGAATACAAATAACATCAGCCGTGACACCCACGGCTGTCTTAAAACGCAACAAATAGATACATTTATATATATTTATGAAAGGAGCTTTTTATGGACGCAATAAAAGCAGTGTGGGACTTTTTTCAGAATGAAATCCTCGGAATGTCCTGGCTAAGCTCACTGATAGGAAATATTTTACGCTCGGCAGGGCTTGACACGGAGGGAAAATTAGGCGGAAGCATTCACTTTTTTATTTATGATATAATAAAAATTATGGTGCTTCTCTGTTTTCTCATTTTCATTATTTCTTATATACAAAGCTTTTTTCCGCCCGAGCGTAGCAAGCGTATAATCGGAAAGTTTCACGGCATCGGTGCAAACATCATTGCCGCTTTGCTCGGAACGGTAACGCCCTTTTGCTCCTGCTCGTCGATACCGCTGTTTATAGGCTTCACAAGCGCGGGGCTTCCTCTTGGAGTAACATTTTCATTTTTGATTTCATCGCCTATGGTAGACCTCGGCTCGCTGCTGCTTTTAATGAGCATTTTCGGCTGGAAGGTCGCCGTGATATATGTCCTTGTGGGACTTATCATTGCCGTTCTCGGCGGAACGCTTATCGAAAAGCTCCACCTTGAAAATCAGGTGGAGGAGTATATTCTCAATGAAAAGCAGATTGATGCTCCCCAAGAGGAGCTTCACATAAAAGACCGCCTTAAATATGCCTTGACAGAGGTCCG
>CALZLD010000183.1 GCA_945788225.1 uncultured Clostridia bacterium | reverse complement strand
TCAAGGAGATAAACGCAAGGCTGGGCTTTCTTGAAAATGTCGGACTTGATTATCTTACGCTTTCGCGCTCATCGGGAACGCTTTCGGGCGGAGAAAGCCAGCGTATCAGACTTGCAACGCAGATAGGCTCGGCGCTTGTGGGTGTGCTTTATATTCTTGACGAGCCGAGTATAGGTCTGCACCAGAGGGACAACGACAAGCTTATTGATACTTTGAAAAAGCTCCGCGACGGAGGAAACACCGTTATCGTTGTTGAACACGACGAGGACACTATGCGCGCGGCGGATTATATTGTCGATGTAGGTCCCGGGGCAGGTGTGCACGGCGGAGAAATTGTCTGCGCAGGACCGATTGAAGAAATTGAAAAGTGCGAAAAGTCTCTCACGGGACAGTATCTTTGCGGAAAGAAAAAAATACCCGTACCCACAATAAGACGACAGGGCAACGGAACTTTCCTCAAAGTTTTCGGCGCGTGCGAAAATAACCTCAAAAACATAAATGTTGAAATTCCCCTTGGAATAATGACCTGCGTAACGGGCGTTTCGGGTTCGGGAAAGTCGTCGCTTGTAAATGAAGTTATATACAAATATCTTGCCGCAAAGCTTAACCGCGCAAAGATAAAGGCGGGAAAATTTGACACAATAGAGGGCGTTGAATATCTTGACAAGGTAATAAACATAGACCAGTCGCCCATAGGCAGAACACCGCGCTCAAACCCTGCGACATATACGGGCGTTTTCGGCGATATACGAGAACTTTACGCATCGACAAACGACGCAAAGATGAAAGGCTATTCAAGCGGAAGATTTTCGTTCAATGTCAAGGGCGGACGATGCGAGGCTTGTCAGGGCGATGGCATCATCAAAATCGAAATGCACTTTCTGCCCGACATTTATGTTCCCTGCGAGGTCTGCAAGGGCAAGAGGTACAACAGAGAAACCCTCGACATTCACTATAAGGGCAAGTCTATCTATGATGTCCTTGAAATGACTGTTGACGAGGGCGCGGAGTTCTTCTCGAATATCCCGAAAATCGCAAGAAAGCTGAAAACCTTGCAGGATGTAGGGCTCGGATATATCAAAATAGGTCAGTCGGCAACAACCCTTTCGGGCGGTGAGGCTCAGCGTGTAAAGCTTGCGACGGAGCTTTCAAAGAGGGCGACGGGTAGAACTGTTTATATCCTTGACGAGCCGACAACGGGACTGCATACGGCAGATGTCCACAAGCTGACAGAGGTTTTGCAAAAGCTTGTGGACGGCGGAAATACCGTTCTTCTCATCGAGCACAACCTTGATATTATAAAGACAGCCGATTACCTTATCGACCTTGGCCCAGAGGGCGGAGATAAGGGCGGAACGGTCGTTGCCTGCGGTACTCCCGAGGAGATTGCAAAGTGTGAAAAGTCATATACAGGTCAATTTCTCAAAAAAATGCTGTAAAATAAAATGATAAATTGTATATAAATTACAAAAAAATATGCTTGACAACAATATCAATCTGTGATATAATATCTATGCTGACAAATGGCATCGGGGTGTGGCGCAGATTGGTAGCGCGCTACCTTGGGGTGGTAGAGGCCGTGGGTTCAAGTCCCGTCACTCCGACCATAGCAAAAAGGCTCGCAACTGCGGATTTTACGCGGTTTGCGAGTTTTTTATTTTGTTTATAAATTTCCAAAATTTGTCGTAAATTCAAGGTTATATCGTTTAAAATTTTAAAATATGGGGGTAAATATGGGGGTAGGAAAAAATTTCCTTTTTACAAATATTGTAATTTTTTTAAAAAAAATCTTCGTTATTTTACACAAAATAAGGTCAAAACGGGCATAAATTTACATATAATGGAAGTTCTTGAAAAATATTTTTAAATTTCGTATACTTGCATAAAACATATAGGAAATATCCGTTTATTTTTGCTGTATATTACAAATGTAAAAGCTAATATACAATATATTGAAAATATGTTATATTTTTACATTTAACATATTATTGCAGGTTCGTTCTTCGTGTATGTTGCGGATTTGCTACAAAAATGCGTTGTAATGCGTTTTGATTTTTACAAGGTAATTTGACTATAAACTAACGCAAGGCTTGTTGTGGCTCATTCTCGTTTGAATTTGAGCGGTTGCAGATGAAAAGAAAAACCACATACCCGAATTAACGGAGTATGCGGAAGAAAAGTAAAAAAGTTTATGACATCGCTATTGTATCATTCATCGGAGCGGTTGTCAAGTGAAAGAGTAAAATTTTTTCAAATATAAAAAGACATACCGCAGTATGCCTTTTATTTTTGCTGTATGCTACAACGGCTTGCCGTTTTTCGCCATATCTTCCGCAATAAGGCGGTTGATGTAGCCGTTGAAATTTTCGCCGTTGTCTGTTGCGTATTGTTTTATTATTTCAAAATCGCCTTTTTTGAACCTTATTGAGATTGTATTATATGTTTTATCGTTATATCTGTTCGTAGCAGCTATTTGAGATTTGCTTGCTTTTGGCATATTCATCTTCCTTTCTCGTGTATGTTACAACTCAGACTTGCTTCAAGTCAGCAAGGAATATTCAAAAATTTTAATACCCCATTTTTTCAAGGAACCATCTGCCGTCGGAGCTTTTGAGCA
>CALZLD010000182.1 GCA_945788225.1 uncultured Clostridia bacterium | reverse complement strand
TTGCAAGAGAACGAGAAAGCCTTTCGTTACATTCCTGCAAAATCGTAAGCTTTGACAAAATATCGTTAAGGGTAAGCGATGAGGCAAGAGAAGCAAGCTTTTCCTGCTCAGACGGCAGACACGCAAGAAGCTCTTTTCTTTCGGGTGCGCTCTTTATCAGCATAATATTTCTAAACTGAAAGATAAGCTCCTCGCAAAGCCTTGCAATGTCCTTTGACATAGAATAAAGCTTGTCTGTGACAGAAAGCGCCGCGGCTGTATCGCCTGTTACAACGGCGTCTATGATATCAAAAAGATAATCTCTGCCCGCTATTCCCGCCGCCGCTGAAACGGTTTCAAGGTCGATATTTTCAGAATAGGCAACACACTGGTCAAGCAAGGAAAGAGCGTCTCTCATTCCGCCGTCGGCAAGCCTTGCTATAAGCAAAGCCGCGTCGTGCGAAAGGTTAATCTTTTCTTCATTTGCAATATATTCAAGCCTTGCGGCGATATCGTCGGGCATAATTCTTCTGAAATCAAAGCGCTGACATCTTGAAAGAATTGTCGGCAGAACTTTGTGGACCTCTGTAGTTGCAAGAATGAACTTCACATACGCGGGAGGTTCCTCGATGATTTTAAGAAGCGCGTTGAACGCGTTTGTGGAGAGCATATGAACCTCGTCGATGATGTAAACCTTATATTTACATCTTTCGGGAGAGTAAACAGCACCCTCGCGCAAGTCCCTGATATCGTCAACACCGTTGTTTGAGGCGGCGTCGATTTCGATAATATCCGAAAGAGCCTCGCTTTCAGCGTCCTTGCAGACCTGACATTCAAGGCAAGGGTTGCCGTCCGCTGAATGTTCGCAGTTTATCGCCTTTGCAAAAATTCTTGCGCAGGTAGTCTTGCCCGTTCCCCTTGAACCTGTAAAAAGATAGGCGTGAGCGGTCTTGCCGTTTACTATCTGGCTTTTGAGCGTTGTTGTGATATGCGGCTGAGCGATAACATCGTCGAATGTTTTCGGACGCCATTTTCTGTATAAAGCGGTATACATCACACAACCCCCCTTTTCTTACGGCATAAAAATCCGACACATAGGTGTGCGGGCTTGCTGCGGCACACAAGAACAGTCTGCTTAATGCTGCTCGGTTCCCCGCCTGACATGGTTCACAGTGTTTTGTTGCACAGGGCCCGCACGCCTATATATCGGATTAACAAAAGTATTATATCACAAAGCCATTATGTTGTCAAGCGGTAGAATAAGTGGGCTTTTGTTCAGGTTTCGCCAACGGATACGTCGTATCCTGTTTGGCGACCTACTTTTTCTCCCGTGAAAAAGTAGGTCGCACCAAGCACGAGTGCGAAACTCTCCTGCTTCGCCGACAGCGAAACCTAAAATAAAAGCACGCTGAAAAGCGTGCTTCAACTTTCGTTATTTCTTTGAAATAAACTTTGAAAAGCTCTTTGATAAAGCGGCAAGCTCTTCGATATTGTCCTTTGCGTCGTCGATAAGCTCCGCCTGAGCGTCGGCGCTGTCGATAGTCTTTTCTGAGCTTGCAACGGTGCTTTCAACATCTGCCTTGATAG
Source organism: uncultured Clostridia bacterium (assembly GCA_945788225.1). Classification (GTDB taxonomy): domain Bacteria; phylum Bacillota; class Clostridia; order Oscillospirales; family Ruminococcaceae; genus RGIG4131. Next base: position 1,053 of record CALZLD010000182.1, on the reverse strand, counting down.
CAGTTGTAAGCGCGGATATATTCTCGGCTGTCGACTTTGAACTGTCCGCAAGGTCCTTTATCTCTCCTGCCACAACGGTAAAGCTCTTTCCGACTGCTCCCGCTCTTACAGCCTCAATCTGAGCGTTGAAGCTGAGAATTTTTGTCTGGTCTGCAAGCCTTGTTATCGAGTCAAGAACATCGTCAATCTTTTCGGACGCTTCGCCGATATTTTCAATATTCTTGCTGAGCTCTCTCTGGTTTGCGCCTATGCCGTCGGCTGTTTTGGACATCTCGTCAAAGCTTTCTTCAATCTGCTTTATGCTCTTTAAAAAGCTTTCGGCGATGATTTTTGTCTGCGCTTTTATGTAGCCTTCATTCACCATAGCCTCAACCGCCGTTTTCACCGTCGTTGCAAGAACTTCGATTTCTTTTTTTGATTTTCTTTCGATTTCAGTCGAGGCGTTGAGGAGATTTTCGGGATTGATTTCATAACGCTCGCAAACATCTCTTACCTCTGCAGGACGGATTTTGTCGATGGTGTAATGTCCACCCACAACGCCGCCTATAATCTGATTTTCAATCACAATGGGAAAAGCAAATTCGGTAATGTAAGCGTGGCATTTTGAGATATGTATTCTGCTGTAACGCATAGCCTCTGACACAAAATGCTGATGCGACTGCGAGCATTTTTCAATGCCCTCTGCCGAATTTCTGACATAGTATTCGCAGTATTTACAAAACCTGCTTGTGGGGGTAATGCTCTTGCCCTCTCTGTCCACAACGGTTAATGCGCAACCTGTCTTTTCGGCAAAAACCTCCTGAAAAGATACAAGCTTCTGCATATCGACAATATCGCTTATTTCAAGAGAGGAAATATCTATAAAATTATCGCATATCTTTATCACCGTAACACCTCCGCAAAATTTCTTATATCATTATACAATATTGCTGTCGATTTTGCAAGAAAATTATTTTGCTATTGATTTTTGCGGCCTGTTGTTGTAAAATAGAAGTATCATTATGATAAGGAGAAAAATGCTATGTGGACAAACGAACTTTTAAAAAACAACGC
>CALZLD010000181.1 GCA_945788225.1 uncultured Clostridia bacterium | reverse complement strand
CAACGAAAACATTGGTGGTAAAGTGTAGAGTTATGAAAAATTTTTCTTCATATTTCGGAGCATAGCTAAGATTTTGTAGGCGTTTTTTTCGGCATCATCAAAAGAACATCTTTGTAGCTCATCTCGTAAATCACACTGTTTACCTTATCGTTATCTCCTTCAAGATATAGAGTATCCCATTCGTCATCCCATCCCTCAGGTTTACTTTCCACCTCGCAATAAACAGTAATATTATCAGTATGATTAACCCATCTCTGTTACGCTTTAAGGAATTACTATGCTCTTAATCTGAATTTCTGAAAGTTTTCCGCTTTCAGAAAACCATAATCTGTATTCAAGGTTTTTGCCGTATGTTTTGTAATATGTATAATCTTTTGATAATCTCTCATCTGTGAAAACACATTCTTCTGTTTCAACAATTTTTTGGATATCTTCAAGGCTCATACCTTTTCTGAATTTTCCTGATACAATTTCATCATCCGAAATCAAATCGGTATCAAAATCAATAATTATCATTTCAGGCGTACCTGATAAATCACAAGGCTTAACATCATATCCCGAATAAGAAATACCTGTAGAAACACCAAGCGGAGCAGAAAGATTTGTCGGGAAAAAGAAATATGAAAAACTGCTGCCTCTTATTTTACCCCAACTCATGTTTTCCGAGACATCTGTATCAAAAGCGCTCATATAACAGGAAAAATCAGTATCCAATAAAAAAACAAAATCCTCTTCTTTATATTCAGATATTTTCTTTTGGGATAAGTCGAGAAGTTTTTGCTCTTCATAAGAATGAGCTTTTACATCAAATATTTCATTTACGGCAACTTCCGACACCGTTGTTTCAATAGGTGTTGCGTCTTTCTCATCGGAAGTCGGTTTTGCTGTGCAAGCTGTGAGCATTGTAAGTATAAGTATTGTTATAAGTATTTTTTTCATTTTAATCCTCCTTGATATATTATATAGATTTTAAAAATTCGTCGATTTTCGATATTATTTTTTCCGAAATTATTTCGTTTGATTTTTTGATACTTTCGGAAGAATCCTTGTTTTTCATATACTCGTTATAATTAAAATCTTCATCTATGAGCATATCCGATGTAGGTAAGTTTTCAAGACTTAAAAATCCGCAGTCATAAAAAGGAATTTCTTTTATAAAAGTAAGAGAGTTTTCATATCCTATCAAAAAAGAACAGAAATTTTCTTTATCCGTTTCGATGCATCCCGAAAATCCGCTATCAATAAAATCCCTTGTAATTCCTTTTTCCTCATTTATAATAAAGTATTTCTCTTCACCGCTATCGTAGTCTGTTTTTCCGTATAACACCTTATATGAAAAAGAAGATACATTAACCTCGCTGATAAGAGTATTTTTCATTCCGCCATGATATGAAGAAGTCTTTGAGATCAGCACCTTTTCCTTATTCTGATTTTCATAGAGCGATATATTTTTTTCATCGTTGTAAAAGTTTCCCCAGAAGCCACATGCCGAAACATATTCTCCGTTTTCAAATTTTAATATTTCGGTTGCGTTCGCCTCTCTCGGAGAATAAATTTCTGTCAGCAGAATCTCGGGAATTTTATCTTCATCAATATCACAGACAAATACTCTGCATTCGTGTGAAAAAATATTTTCATACAAAAAAGGCTTTTCATCATAAGATGACCAATTAAATTCTTTCACAGCGTCGGTAAGCTCTTTTTTCGTATTTGTTATGCTTGTTTCGGCAGATGTGGAAACAATCGTACATTCCGATATCTCTGTCGGTGTTGTGAATTCCTCATCGGAAGTCGGTTTTGCTGTGCAAGCTGTAAGCATTGTAATTGCAAAAAGTGTTATAAGCAGCTTTTTCATTTTAATTCTCCTTAAAATCAAATAATTCTCCATAAAATTATACACTATTTATAATGCAAAAACAATAAAAAGGAACAAACAGTACAAAAAACGGAACGAATGTTTAAAAATTATGAATTTAACCTATGAATCGGAATCTGCGGCGACGAAAAGAACCTCTCTGACTAAATTTATGTCGGAGAGGTTTTGTAATTTGATTTTTATTTATTTTCGCACCAATGATTGAGTTTTGGAAGATTTTCTTCAAAATAAGCTCGTGCCTGCTCAGGCGGAAAGTTTTCATTTGACATATGACCTACAAGAAAATCCGTTAATTGTTCAATATTTGTATAAACGAATTTTCCGTCGGTATAGCACCACTTGCAGTATTCTTCGTTGAAGGTGCCGTCAGTTTCTTTGCTGATTGTAGAATCGTCAAGGGGCATTCCGCAGCATTGACAAATCAAATTTCTCGGGGAGCCCAGAAGCGTATTGATAGATACATCAAACAGTTTTGACAACAGTTTCAGAGTTTCTGTATTCGGTATGGTTTCGCCGTTTTCCCAACGAGATACAGCCTGACGGGTGACAAAGATTTTTTCTGCAAGCTCATCCTGTGAAAGTCCGTTTTTTGTCCTGAGTTCAAATATAATATCCTTTGTTTCCATATTCTTCACCTCAAGGATATTATATCATCAACGCTCTATATATTCAAGCAACTCGCTGTTGCTTTTTTAAGAACTACTCACACCGAGAAAAACAGAAGTCCTTACTCATCATCGTCATCATCGTCA
>CALZLD010000180.1 GCA_945788225.1 uncultured Clostridia bacterium | reverse complement strand
TGGTCAAGATGTTCGGGAAAGAGGTTAAGAAGTATCGCAATATGCGGAGAAACCTCACAAAATTCCAGCTGATGACAGGAAAGCTCATAGACGATAACCGTTTCGTCGTTTATCTCATCAAGGCGGTCAAAGGCAGGGATACCGATATTTCCCGCAAGAACAGCGTTCCCACGGACATTTTTCAGTATATGGTGAATGAGCGTTGTTGTCGTGCTTTTGCCCTTTGTGCCCGTTATGCCGATAGTCTGTGAAGAAAATCTTTGCAAGAAAAGCTCCGTCTGAGAGGTTATCTTCTCTCTTTCAATGTCCTTCACGACAATTCCCGGGCTTTTGAAAATAAGGTCAAAGCGCGAAAGGTTATCCATATAATTGTCGCCCGTCACAAAGTCCACCGAGAAGTTCTTTTTGTCGGTAATATCAAACTTGTCAAGTACCGTAATTTCGGCATTTGTTCCGCTTTTTTGAAGAGCGTTGAGCGTCGAGCGTCCCTCTCTGCCAAAGCCTAAAATCGCAACGGACTTGCCGTCGGTTTTTTCTTTTAAAAGTGAAAGCGTTGTTATCAGTCCTTTCAAAGAGCAAATTCTTCTCTTAAAATCTTTTCAAACTTTTCGGGCAGGTTGTTGTTTCCATCATAGTACGAAAGACATTCACGGTACTCCTCCGACACATCGCGCACACCGCAGGTTTCGGCATAATGCGCAAGCAGACAGGGGAGCGGTTTGTTCGCCTTTTTGTACTTTTCCGCCGTGAGATTAACTGCAAGAACGACCTCCGCTCTGCTACCTACGCACTCAAACGGCTTTTCGGGAGTAAGTCCCAACAGCTTATCAAAGGTCGGTATCATTTTTTCTTTGGTGAGCAAGTTTTCGCCGAAAATCTCTTCAATATCCGACGACGAAAGAAAAGGTGAAAGAATTATAGTTATAAAAAGACATTTCGGGCAATCGCAACACCAACAGTCCGTTTTGCTTCCCAGGTTACAGCTTCTGAAAACGCTGTGGTACTCACTTTTTTCGCTGAAATACTTCGCTATCTGGAACTCAGTCAGCGGTCTTAAAAGGCTGAAATATTCACAACCGCTGTCAATAAATTCCATTTGGTAGGCTCTGAAATCCTCTTCAAATTCAAAGCTTTTTGAATACTGGTGATTGACATCTGTCCCCATAACCGTGCTTTCGTTAGCGCTCGATTCGTTTGAAAGGACGATGTAATGTATGTTATTTATATATGCGGTAATAAGCGACGAGAACGCCACAATAGCCGAAAAGGGAGTATGTCCGTTCAAGAACCCCTGAGAGTTCAGCTCAACAATTTTTTTGTCAAGAAATCTCTTTGCAAAGATTATTCCCTTGTCCTTATATCCGCCCATTTTAGCCGAGGCTTTTGTCGCTTCGTTGGGATTTATGATGTAGCAGAAATTATCGTTTTTAAAGCGGGAAAGAAGCTCCAAAGATACGATACTGTCCTTTCCTCCGCCGATGGAGATAAGGTTTTTTTCGCCCGAAATCTTTTCTCCCGTCCCTTTGATTTTTTCACCTGTGGGGACAATATCCATAAACGAAACGATATCGGTCTCAATTCCGTTGCGATAGAAAAACTCGCCGAGCCCTTTAAAATAAAGCTTTTTAAACCACAAAACCTGCTTTTCGGATAAATCCCCCGCAAGCACCCTGACAATCGGCGGACAAGCCGACTTCCAGTAGCTTATAAGCTCCACCATTCCAAGAGCGAAGACCGACTTTAAAAATGTGGGGTTGTCTGAGAAATTTCCGCCGTTGTTTTTTGTAAAGGTCCACGAGGGGTTAAACTCGCAAAGTCCCGTTATCTCAAAGTGATAGCGGACATTTATCTCGGTATCGGTTTCGTCTATATCATAGCTTTTATAGATAAATTCGGGGTATTTTGTTCTGAGTTCGGTAAAGTCCATATTTTTCTCCCACTTTATCAAATTAGGGGCGTTGATTTTCGCCCCTAATTATTTTATTGCATAAATTACTTTCTTATTCTCATTGAAATGTCAAAGCACTTGACAGAATGCGTCAGCGCGCCGAGAGAGATTATGTCAACGCCCGTTTCGGCGGTTTCTCTTATGTTTTCTTCGGTGACATTTCCGCTTGCTTCCAAAAGCGCCCTGCCGTCTGTTATCTCTACTGCCTTTTTCATATCGGCGTAGGACATATTGTCAAGCATAATTATATCTGCCCTTGCGTCGAGAGCTTCTCTCAGCTCGTCAAGGTTGCGGACCTCGACTTCAATCTTCACCATATGACCGATTTTTCCGCGAAGCGCGTTTATCGCATTTGTGATACCTCCGCCTGCGTCGATGTGATTGTCTTTCAGCATTGCGCCGTCCGAAAGGTTAAAGCGGTGATTTTTTCCTCCGCCTACTGTTACGGCGTATTTCTGCAACGCGCGAAGCCCCGGAAGAGTTTTTCTCGTGTCGGTAATACGGGCGTTTGTCCCCTCAACAAGCTTTACGCAACGGTTTGTAGCAGAGGCTATCCCCGAAAGGTGCTGTAAAAGGTTCAAAGCGGTGCGCTCGCCTTTTAAAAGGTTCTTTGTACTGCCCTTCATCTCGGCGATAATGTCGCCTTTTCTGACCTCTTCGCCGTCCTTTATCTTTATGTCAAAGA
>CALZLD010000179.1 GCA_945788225.1 uncultured Clostridia bacterium | reverse complement strand
TACTGCACAAGAGAAAAGCTGAATATCCCGAAAGGACAACGATATGAGCTCTGCCGTTCTGTTCACGCTGAGCAGAACGCTATTATTTCCGCGTCAAGAGCGGATATGATTGGAGCCACTATCTACCTTGCCTGCCACGACGCAAAAACGGGTGAGCTTTACGGCGATGTGGAGCCTTGCTCAATGTGCAAGAGAGCGATAATAAACGCAGGAATTGAAAAGGTTATTGTAAGAGTAACAAAAACCGAATACAAGATTTTCAATGTTATCGACTGGGTTGAAAACGACGACTCCATAAACGGTTCGGAAGGATACTAACAGAAAACAGCTAAGGACTTTCCTTAGCTGTTGTTTTTTTATTTATCTTCAAGACCTTTGAGCGCTCTTATTTCGTCCTTGCTGAGCTTTATCTCGCCGTCCTTTATGATAGAAACTTCGCTCTTGTGAATGATGAATGAAGCGCCGTCAGAATTTTCAGGCTTGACTTTCAATTTTCCTGTAATGAGGTTTACCTCCTCGACATAGCCGTTTCCGTTAGGTGTGCTGACATAAGCGTTCACCTTGGGCGTTGTGCGGATAAGGTCCTCATAGCTTTCCTGCTCGTATTTAAGACAGCACATAAGTCTGCTGCAAGTGCCCGAGATTTTTGTCGGGTTAAGAGAAAGTCCCTGCTCCTTTGCCATTTTTATCGAAACGGGCTGGAACTCGCCCAAAAAACCGTTACAGCAGAAAGGTCTTCCGCATATACCAAGTCCGCCGAGCATTTTTGCTTCATCACGAACGCCTATCTGTCGCAGTTCTATTCGCGTTCTGAAAACAGAGGCAAGGTCCTTGACAAGCTCACGGAAATCCACTCTGTTTTCGGCGGTAAAATAGAAAAGCAGTTTGTTGTTGTCAAAGGTACATTCAACATCCACAAGCTTCATATCAAGCTTGTGCTTTGCTATTTTTTCCTCGCAGATTGAAAAAGCTTCTTTTTCCTTTTTCTTGTTCTGTTCAACGGTTTCAAGGTCTTTTTCCGTTGCTATTCTTATGACGGGTTTTAAGGGGGCAGAAAGCTCGCTGTCGGGGACTTCCCTGTTGGGCATAACGACAGTTCCGCACTCCACTCCTCTTGCTGTTTCAACAATAACCTTTGCGCCGTTTTCTATCTTTTCTCCGTTAGGTGCAAAATAATAGATTTTTCCTACGCTTTTAAAACGAACTCCTATAATTTCAGCCATTTGTATGCTCCTTAAAGATTATATATCTGTCCGCAGAGAGAGGCAAGCTCAACCCCCACGGCAACATTTGTATCAAGCTTTTTAAGCGTTTCTGTGATAAGATAATAAACGCTTTCCGTTTTCTTTGCCGATAGCTTTTCGGCTAAGGCTTTTGAGCCTTCGGGGTGACAGCCTATGCAGTCCCCTCCGAAACGGATAACCGATGAATCTCTGAAAATTTTTGCAAGGGAGTAAAGCGCACTTTTTATCTCGCTTCTTTCACCCTCTAAATTATACAGTGCTTTGAGCGTTTTGTATTCGTCCCACTCGGCAACGGAATCGGCAACGCTCCTTACAGCGTTTATCCTCTCTTTAAGCTTATCGTCGGAAAGGAAAGATATACACATTCCTATATTTCCGTGAAAGGCATATACCGCTGACCTTGCTTCGTCCTCCGAAAAGCCTTTTTCAAGAAGAACTTTGAAGCAGTCGTCCTCTTTACATTCGCTCATTCCGAAAGAAACCACTCTTGACAGAATTGTCTGCAACATAAGGTCCTTTGAAGAAACGGTAAATATAAAATAGGTAAACCGCGGAGGTTCCTCAACGACCTTTAACAGCGCGTTCTGCGCAGTGGGAGACATATTATCGCAATCGGTGAAAACATACACCTTGCGCTCGGAATTATTGGGCGTGATAAAAGCGTCAACCAGAAGACTCCTTACATACTCCGCCTTAAAACCGCCCAGCTTTCCCTCGTGCTGAGCAAAGATAACATCGGGGTGCGAGTGGATATTAGGAGCGTCCACAAGCCTTGACGCAATATTTTCGGCAAGAGCCTTTTTGCCAAGCCCCTTTTCTCCGAAAATCAGAAAGGAATGAGGTATTCTGCCTGTTGAAAACATCGTGTCTATCGAGGACAGTATTTCCTCGTTGCCGTAAATTTTATTCATCGCTAAACCTTTTCATACCTTTCCACATCGGTGACGAAAATTGTCGCTCCCCCTACAGAAACTTCAATGGGAGGAGAAGAAAAATATGTTCCCATTCCGACGCTATTTACGGACGGTACAAACTGCTTTCTTCTTCGGCTTTTTTCCGATATTATCTTTATAGCGGAGTCAACCTTTTCGTCCTCAACGCAGATGAGAAAGGTGGTGCTCCCCGATGAGAGAAAACCGCCCGTTGAGGCAAGCTTTGTGGCATAATATCCTGCGCTTGTCAGAGCCTGACATACGCTTTTGGTATCGCTGTTATTGACAATGGCATATATGAGCTTCATTATACCGCCGCCCCCGCTTATAAATTCGGAAAAAATTATCCGTTAAAATTCATTTTACCACATTTATCTCAAAAATGCCATACTTTTTTAAAATATTGATTGAATTTTTATCTATTACTTCTCCCGCAACCACAACGGGAACGCAGGGCGGACAGTGAACGGCGTTTAAAGAGCATATTCT
>CALZLD010000178.1 GCA_945788225.1 uncultured Clostridia bacterium | reverse complement strand
GAGAAAATTCAATGTCGCAGTATCCGCCGAAAATTTCTTCAGCCTTTTCACAAATTAAAACGAGTTTTTCGATAAGCTCCCGTGACAGTTCGGGAGCGTCGCTGTCACCCTCGCAGTAGTAATTCTTGTCGGTGCGGTTATAGTAGCAGGTGGTGACATTTTCTTTTCCTCCCACTATTTTATCGCCGCTTCCAAGACCTGCAACAATTACCGTTTCATTCAGTATCCCCTGGGGATTTGCAGAAAAGATAACACCCGAAATATCGGCTGAAATCATCTTCTGAACGATAACTGTCATCTTTATATTTTTATGGTCAAGTCCGTTTTGCTTGCAGTAGGAAATAACGCTATCGCTCTTTGCCGACAAGAAACAAGCCTTTATTTTCTCTGTTACTTCCGACTTTTTCACAAACAGAAAAGTGTCAAATTGTCCTGCAAAGGAATGTTCCTTTCCGTCCTCGCAAAAAGCCGCCGACCGAACAGAATACAGCGTATCCTCCGATAAAATTTCATCAAGCTCGTCATTTTCGGGAACGATATCAACGCAAAAAAGCGGCGGAACATCAAGCCCCTTGCTTTGCATTTCAAAGAGCCTTTCTGCTTTTCCGCCGATTTTATGTTGTCTGTAATTGTCAATAGTAATAAACTCTGTCATATCTTTCCAAAAATCAGATATGCCGCAATGATAAGCAGCATTGTTCCCTCGGTTATGTATGTGTAAATCTCAACCCGTTTTACAAGAGAAAATCTTTCGGGATTTTTCATAAACATAATAAACTCCGCCGTCATAACGGCAACATTTATCACAAGTATTGAAAAACCTATCATATTAAGACGATATACAAGCAGAAGATTTGTGACAATGTCAACAAGCGTGAGAATAAGAACAAACCTTGTCGCCTTTTTATATCCGAAAAGCTTTGAATATGTGGTGTACTCGGTCTCGTCCTTGGGCGCGCGTATCTTGCGTGAAATTTCCCATATAAGCGCAGGGAAGTACAAGGTCATCATAACAAGAAAAGCAGTCAGCGTGAACGGGCTAAGACTGTATTTTATGCAGGTGAATGAGATTATATAGATATTCAGCACCATCTGCACAGGGTTGTGCGTGACGAGCGCAAGGGGCAGACTTTTGCTTATCTTATGCTTTTGAAAAAACCATAAGGACATTAAAAGTCCGTACACCATAAGAAAAAGATAGAAAAGAAAGTTATTCATAAAAACGGCGTTCAATACCGTCAATATCACAATGTCAACGGCAACGGCAATGTTGAGGTCTTTTTTTGTGACCTTTCCGCTGGGGAACGCTCTTTCGGGGAAGAGCTTCTTGTCTGTTTCAAGGTCCTTGAAATCGTCCGCAATACGCAAAAACATTAAAAACCCGAAAACCGTTATGCCCCCGACAACTTCTTCAATGCCCAGCATAAAGTCGCTGACGCCGTAATTAAGGAGCAGTATGAAATAAATCTCGCCGAAAACGATAAACCCCAACAAAAGCCTTGGCAAAAGGGGGTACATCTCTTTGAAATAAATGTTCAGCCTTTTTAACATTTTCCGCCTATCCTTTCTCCAATTTGTACCTTTGTTTCTATGCCTTTTTGCGAGTTTTGAAGTATATCTTCGTCAATCCTTACAGCGCCTTTTTCAAGCATTAAAACGCAGGTCGAACCGCCCATCTCAAAATATCCTTTTTCTTCGCCTTTTTTAAAGACATTTTTTCCGTGGTCGATAATTTTTCCGACAAGAAGCGCGCCTATTTCTATCTGATACGCTTTGCCGAAATTTTCGCTCTCAATAAGCGTTACTCTTCGGCAGTTTTCTGCGTACACCTTGTAGCGCTTTGACGAAATAGGACTGACGGTATGCAGTTTTCCGTTTATGTATTTTGTACGGATAACCTTTCCGTCATCAAAAAAACAGTAGCGGTGATAATCGTCAACGGTAAGCCGAAAGACAAGACAATATCCGCCGTTAAAGCTGTCGGGAAGAGTTTCACCGATAATTTCTTCTGCGGTATAGACGCTGTTTTTAATAGGAATTTTTCCGTCATCGCCGATATTATAGCAAAGCAATTTGCTGTCGGCAACAGAAATCAGCGAACTTTTTTCGTTGTCAAAAACTCTTGCATTTTCAGCAAGTTTTCTCGTGAAAAAGTCGTTGAACGAGGTGTATTCTCTGTTTTCAAAATCGCTCATATCTATGCCGTATTCTTCAATGAACGGTGCAATTTTTTTAACCGAGCTTTTTCGTGAATTCATAAAAGCGTTAAGCCTTGAATAGCCCTTTCCCGCTATGAAAAGCTTTAAGATAATTCTGCCCAAAACCGTTTCATACAAAAATTTCAAAGCTTTTCCGCCGTACTGCTTGTCGTCATAAAAGACGGCGTTTTTTCTGTCGTAAATTCTGTTCGCCATAGCCTACTCCCCGACAAAAAATACAAGTACAGACAAAGCTACCGCTAAAAGCGCAAGAAGAATATACGCAATGCCCTTTGGCTTAGGAATTTTTATATCAAGGATAAACAAAAGAGCAGTCAGAGCAAGACTTATGGGCAGGACAATATGTGTTATTGAAAATATTGTGCTTATTATCCACGCAAGAGTGACAATCAAAGACGCAAATGTAACGGGAAGTCCCCGATAGGATTTTATGTCGCCCTCTTTTGCCGACGATACATTGAAAAATCC
>CALZLD010000177.1 GCA_945788225.1 uncultured Clostridia bacterium | reverse complement strand
GTGGGACTTATGGCGGCTCTGGCGTATGTCGGAAACTATCTTCAAATCAAAATACCAAACGGAGTTCTTGTAACGAGAATACACCTTGGAAACTCGATGTGTCTTCTTGCGGGACTTCTTTTCGGCGGAATAAGCGGCGGTCTTGCTTCGGGCATCGGAGCGGCGTTCTATGACCTTTTTGACCCCGTATATATCGTTTCGGCGCCTTATACATTCGTATCAAAATTCGCAATGGGCTTTGTTGCAGGTGTTTTAAGAAGAAAAGGCAAGAACGAAAGAGTGAGCGTTATCGTCGCCGCGATTTTAGGCCAGATAACATATATCGTGCTTTATCTTATCAAGACATATTTCACCATAATTATTCTCGGCGGAACAAGCGAGGCGGCTTGGACGGCTGTGGGAACGAACGCGATAACTTCATCAATAAACGGTGTTCTTGCTGTAATTATTTCCGTTCCGCTTTACTTTGTAATATGCAAAGCGCTTAAAAATACCGCAATCTACTCGCTTATTGCAAGAGAAAACGACACCGAAGAAAAGCCTAAGCTTTTCAATCCGCTCACAATAGGTCTTACAGCATTCGCAGTTGTTGTGACAATAATTTTCTCTATTAACCTTGCGGCAACAAACAAGATAAAGAAAGCCGCGGCTGAAAAAGAAGCCGCTTATCAGCAGCAGATTGACGACCTCAACGCAAAGCTTGATTATCTCTATGAGCAGACGGGCATAGAGTTCCCCGAAGAAGAACCTGTGAAAGAATAACCTTTTATTTCATATAGTTTACCCTTCATAAACAGCTGTTACCTTAAAAGGTGACGGCTGTTTGCTTTTTCGACAACAATTTTACATTATTTATATGAAAAGTGTTTAATTTAATAAGTTATTTTGTAATGTTTATTGACAAAATGCCAAAAATATGTGATAATCTATAATATATTATAGTATACCGAAAGGGGAGTTATGGTATGATTAAGTTATTAAGAAAGGTCAGGATGTCCGTTCTTATTACGGTTGTGATAGGTATTGTTTCGGCTGTCTGTATGCTTCTCTTATGCATTAACATAAATTCTCAGGCAAGGAACAAGGTCGAAGAAAAAGTCGTCAACAATATGATGACCGCTCTTGACGGTCAATCGAATTTGATAAAGCTTTATGCTGAGGACTCCGAGCGCATACTCAAAACCTATGCGGCTTCGGGCGAGCTTAAAAATCTCCTCAACAATCCCGAAGACCCCGAGGCTTTTGCCGCCGCTCAGTCATTCACGGAAAGATATTATGCAAATCTTTCCGATTGGGAGGGCATATATCTCAGCGACTGGAACACAAAGGTGCTTGCGCACTCTGCGGCTCCTGTTGTCGGAATGGTTACCAGAAAGGGCGACTCTCTGGACCCTTACCGTAAGACAATGACCGACAGCCCCGACGGTTTCTTTGACGGAGGGGCGTTTGTATCTCCCGCTTCGGGACAGCTTATTCTCAATCTGAGAATGGCTGTTTATGACGATAAAAACAATCCCATAGGACTTGTGGGAGGAGGACCTTTCCTTTCGGGACTTAACAAGCTTATCGACGAAATGGAAACAAACGGTCTTGAAAATGCAGAGTATGCAATTCTTGACGGCAACGGCGGAATATATACATACCACGCTGACAACGAGCTTTTTGCACAGCCGATAGAGGACAGCGGACATCTTGCTGTTATCGAGCTTGTGAATAAAGGCTCTGAAAGCGGAACATACGAAGAAAAGGACAGCATAATTGCCTACCGTTATATTCCCGAAATCGGTCTTATCATTACAATGAGAGATACCAAGACCGAACTTTATGCGTCAAGCAATGAAATCAGCACAGTTCTCATTGTTTGTGCGATTATAACGATAATAGTTATTTTCGGTGCAACAGCGCTTCTTTCGGCAACAATAACAAGGCCTCTTACAAGAGTTAAGGACGCTGTAAACACACTCGGAGACCTTTCTATACAGAAAGACGAGGGTATACGCACCTATGTCGGAAACGACAACGAAGTAGGACAAATTGCCACAGCCGTTGACGGTCTTACCGATACATGGCAGGGAATAATCGCAACACTTGCCGAATGTTCAGCTTCTCTTAATGAAGGCTCGGCAATAATGAAAGAAACGATAGAGTCTTTGGGAGATTGCACCGCAGACAACGAAGAAACGGCGGCGTCGCTTTCAAAGAATGTAAGAATAACATCGGATACTATTCAGAAGGTAAACGAAAATATCAGAACGATAAATTCCGTTATGACCGAGAGCATAAACTCAAACAGAGAAAGAGCTTCTGTTGTTGACGATATGCTTAAAGACGCTGAAAACATCAATACCGTTATCGAAGAAAAAACAGCCGTTACCGAGGAAAATATCAAGCAGGCAATGCATTATCTTCAGGTATTTGAAAAAATCAACGAAGAAGTCAACAGCATTCAGGATATCGCTTCGCAGACAAACATTCTTGCTATAAACGCTTCGATAGAGGCGTCAAGAGCAGGCGAGGCAGGCAAGGGCTTTGCGGTAGTTGCTCAGGAGATAAAGAACCTTTCTTCAAACTCATCAATGTCAGCAAACGCTATTGCTGATGTTTGCAGAGAGATGAACGAAAATATCGCAAGCATCGAAAGTTGCTTCAACGCAATAACCGACTTTATGAAGAAGGATATTGTTTCAAGCTTTGAACGCAACAACGAAATCTTCGGTATGCTCAAAAATTCGATGAACG
>CALZLD010000176.1 GCA_945788225.1 uncultured Clostridia bacterium | reverse complement strand
TATTTAAGGGCGTTGAAAATATCGTACATATCGGGATAGATTTTTCTTGTAAAGTATTCTTTTTTAAGAAATTCGCGCAGTTTAAGATAGTATTCCTTATCGAATTCGCCTTTCAGAATATCGTCCCAGTCGTTTCCTATATTGACCATTATGTTCCTCCGATTTTGTGAATATGCTAATATAATAGCACAAACGCAAAAAATAATCAAACGGAAAATGCTTTTTATAAAATTATATTGTATTTTTTTGATATATATGGTATAATTTCGTATTATGGAATTTTTGGGAGAAAAAATGGATTTAAGGGGGAATTAAAATGGCATTTATAGGCGTAGTTCTTTTACAGCTTGCCTGCGTTATTATCGGAATGATGATTCTTGCCGAAATCGTTTCCACAAACCCTTTGCTTGAAGGAAAATATCTTTTTGTTGCGCTTTGCGGCTCAATACTTCATTCGGCAGGGTATCTTATGGAGATATGCTCGACCGATATGAGTATGGCTATGATGGCGATAAGATTTGAGTATTTAGGGCTTTGTTTCGGATTTCTTATGCTTATGCTCTATACCTTCAAGGCGTGTCGTGCAAAGATTTCTCCTATTGTCAAAGCGATACTGATTGCGGTAAATTTCATAACCTGTTTTCTTGTATTCACAACGGGATTTATAGACCACAAGCTCTTCTATCGCACAATGGAACTTGTAAACGACGGAATTTTCCCTCATGTTGTAACGACAAAGGGACCTTTTTACTGGGTACATATTGCAACGATGGTTGCGATGATGGTACTGCTTGTTACTATAACCGTCATTAAATTTTCTGTTGCGGCAAAAACAGAACGCAGGGACTCAAAATTTCTTTCTACCGTAATCCTTTTCGGAACGATTTCGGTTATAATTGTCATTCTTTATGTCACGGGCTGTCTTAAATATTACGACCCGACTCCCGTTCTTTTCACCACAATGTGCGTGTTCATAAGGTTCAATATTTACGACATAGGCGAAAGCGCAATGCAGATTGCGACAGACTCAATAAACGAGGGTATTGTTGTTGTTGACAAGAATTTTATGTATATCGACTGCAACAACGAGGCGAAAAAGATATTCCCCGAATTTGAACACGGCAATTTTGAAAGAAAGAGAATAGGTCTTTATGTTCCTATCCTCGAAGATATTTTTGTAACGCAGAGTAATCACGAATTCAAGATAAAGGACAGATATTACCGTGCTACCGTTATTCCCGTTGCGGCAAAGAATACAAACAAAGTTACGGGATATGCCGCTTGTATCATTGACTTCACTGACAACCATTTCAATGTAAGAAAGCTTGTTGAAATGAAGAACAAGGCAGACAATGCAAACAAGGCAAAGAGTGAATTTCTTGCAAATGTTTCGCACGAGATAAGAACGCCTATGAACTCTGTTCTCGGTATGGCAGAGCTTGCGCTGAGAGAAGATATGAACGACAGCGTAAGAGAAAAAATCTATGACATAAAATCGGCGGGCGAAACTCTTCTGACGATCATCAATGAAATTCTTGACTTTTCAAAAATCGAAGCAAACAAGATGGAGGTCGAGAATGTCAACTATCACATTCCGTCGCTTATTATGGATGTTACAAACATAATCGTCGTAAGGCTTGCGGAAAAGAACATAAAATTTGACATTGAGATAGACCCGACAATACCCAATCTTCTGTCGGGCGATGAAAAGAAGTTAAGACAGATACTGATAAACCTGCTTGGAAATGCAGTTAAATATACTCAAAAGGGTACCGTAACATTCGTTCTCGGTTGGGAGCGTCAGGGTGCAACAGCTGTTCTTAAAGGCGAGGTAAGAGATACGGGTGTGGGTATTCCCGAAAAGGAAATAGACAAGCTGTTCCAGAGCTTTCAGCGTATCGACTCGCGCAAGAACCGCTCGATAGAGGGCGCGGGTCTTGGTCTTACCATAACGAAAAGCTATATAGAGCTTATGGGAGGAAGTATAAGAGTCGAGAGCGTTTACGGTCAGGGCACATCGTTCTTCTTTACCGTTCCGCAGAGAATTATAGACGAAACGCCGTGCAGGTTTGACTTCAATAAAGGCAGAACGCTTAAAAAGACATTCGTAAACAGCTTTTTTGCTCCCGAAGCAAAAATTCTTGTTGTTGACGATAACCAGACAAACCTTAAAATCGCGTCGGGATTTCTTAAAACCTACAAGATTTCTCCCGATACCGCATTAAGCGGAAAGGAATGTCTTGAAATGGTTGACAAAAAGCATTACGATATAATCTTCCTTGACTATATGATGCCCGTTCTTGACGGAATCGACACCTTACAGCTGATACGCTCGAAAAAAACCGACGATGATTACTACGGTGAAGTTCCGATAATAGCATTGACAGCCGACTCGGTAAACGGTGCCGAAAAGAAATTTATGGCGGTAGGCTTTCAGGGTTATATCTCAAAGCCTATCGACGCCGAAAAACTTGAGGATACGCTGGCTATATTCCTTCCTCCCGAGCTTGTTGAGATAAATGACTCTGCTTTTGAGGAAGAAACGACAGAGGAAGAACCTCTCAGCAAGCCTGATATTTCAATAGACGGAGTGGATGTTGCAGAGGGAATATACAACACGGGCGGCAACCCCGACGATTACATCGAAGTAATAAAGATATTCCACGAATTCGGTGCCCAAAAGCTTGAAAAGATTCAAAAGCATTTTGACGAGAAGAACATTGCGGACTATACAACGGAGGTCCATTCGTTGAAAAGCTCGGCGGCGAACATCGGAGCGATGGAGCTTTCGGCTCTTGCAAAAGAGCTTGAATTCGCAGGCAAGGACAACAAGCTTGACATAATAGAGAGCAAGACAG
>CALZLD010000175.1 GCA_945788225.1 uncultured Clostridia bacterium | reverse complement strand
GTTATCGGTATGAAGTACGGCTCACTCTTTGACGCTACACAGACAATGGTTTCAAAGATTTCTGACGACCTCTACGAAGTACAGGTTGTTTCATGGTACGATAACGAAAACTCTTACACAAGCCAGATGGTAAGAACAATCAAGTACTTTGCTGAACTTGCTTAATTCTGACTAAAATTCTGTTAAAAAATTCCGCCGACTTTTTGTTCGGCGGATTTTTTCAGCGTAAGCATATCATTCTTGATATTATCCGTATACTTTTTTAATAATTCTAAATGTTATAATAATATGTTATATTTAGATTGACAAAAAAATGACAATAAATATGTCGAAAAATTATTAAACATACGGAGGTATTCATTATGGCACGTTTTACTCTTCCCCGCGACATTTATCACGGCAAAGGCTCGCTTGAGGCTCTCAAATCATTTAAGGGCAAAAAGGCAATTATCTGCGTAGGTGGCGGCTCAATGAAGCGTTTTGGTTTTCTTGATAAAGCTGAGGGCTACCTTAAAGAAGCAGGAATGGAAGTCAAGATTTTTGATGGAATCGAGCCCGACCCTTCAGTTGAAACAGTTATGCGCGGAGCAGAGGCTATGATTGAATTCCAGCCCGACTGGATAGTAGCAATCGGCGGAGGCTCACCCATAGACGCTGCTAAGGCTATGTGGATTAAGTACGAATATCCCGACTGCACATTCGAGGATATGTGTAAAGTGTTTGGTATTCCCGAACTTCGTAAAAAGGCTCATTTCTGCGCTGTATCTTCAACTTCCGGCACAGCTACCGAGGTAACAGCTTTCTCAATCATCACAGATTACAGCAAGGGTATCAAGTATCCTATCGCGGATTTTGAAATTACTCCCGATGTTGCTATTGTTGACCCCGAGCTTGCAGAAACAATGCCCCAGAAGCTTGTTGCTCACACAGGAATGGACGCTCTTACACACGCAGTTGAGGCTTATGTTTCAACAGCAAACTGCGATTACACAGACCCTCTCGCTATCCACGCTATCGAGATGATTCAGAACGACCTCGTTGCATCATACAACGGCGATATGGGCGCAAGAGACCGTATGCACAACGCTCAGTGCCTTGCGGGAATGGCTTTCTCAAATGCTCTTCTCGGTATCGTTCACTCAATGGCTCATAAGACAGGCGCGGCTTTTGCAGATTTCGGCGCACACATCATTCACGGCGCCGCAAACGCTATGTATCTCCCTAAGGTAATTGCATTCAACGCAAAGGATGAAACAGCAAAGAAGCGTTACGGCGTAATCGCTGATTATATGGGAATTGCAGACAAGAATGCATCGGACGATGACAAGGTTAAAGCACTTATCGCATTCGTAAGAAAAATGTGCGACGACCTCAGAATTCCTCACTGCATCAAGCAGTACGGCGCTGACAGCTATCCTTGCGAGAACGGATTTGTTCCCGAGAATGTATTCCTTGAAAGACTTCCCGAAATTGCAAAGAATGCAATCGGCGACGCTTGCACAGGCTCCAACCCCCGTCAGCCCAGCGTTGAAGAGATGGAAAAGCTCCTCAAATGTTGCTACTATGATACAGAGGTTGATTTCTAAGACAAGCTTTTTGACAGCTTATGAAAAGACATACAACTTAAAAATACAGTGGATATCGGTTGTCGGGTAAAAAATCCGACAGCCGTTGTCCGATTTAAAAAAGGAAGTGTATTTGTGTATAAGATAGTTACAAGAAAATCACTCAATCCTACTGTCACACAAATGGAAATCGAAG
This sequence comes from uncultured Clostridia bacterium, assembly GCA_945788225.1. Lineage (GTDB taxonomy): Bacteria > Bacillota > Clostridia > Oscillospirales > Ruminococcaceae > RGIG4131. The sequence continues at coordinate 1,127 of CALZLD010000175.1, read as the reverse complement.
CTCCCCTTGTTGCAAAAAAAGCAAAACCGGGACAGTTCATTATCCTTCGTGTTGACGACGAGGGCGAGCGTATTCCCCTTACCGTTGCGGGAACAAACCCCGAAAACGGAACAGTAAAGATTATCTTCCAGATAGTCGGCGCAACAACAAAGAAGCTTGACTGCAAAAAAGAAGGTGAATACATAACCGACTTTGCAGGACCTTTGGGCGTTCCGACACACACCGACGGTATAAAGAAAGTATGTATCATCGGCGGAGGAGTAGGCTGTGCCATCGCTATGCCCGTTGCCGAAGAATTTCACCGTCTTGGCGCAGAGGTAACAAGCATAATTGGTTTCAGAAACAAGGACCTTCTTATTTTAGAGGACGAATTCAATGCTTGCTCAGACCGTCTTACAGTTATGACCGACGACGGCTCTTATGCAAACAAGGGTAATGTTACTCAGCCTTTGAAGGAATATCTTGAAAAGGGCGAAAAGTTTGATATGATTATCACTATAGGTCCGCTTATCATGATGAAATTCGTTGTTGAAACGGCAAAGCCCTACAATATCCCCGTAACAGTATCTATGAACCCGATTATGATTGACGGAACGGGAATGTGCGGAGGTTGTCGTCTTTCACTCAATAAGGACGGCAAAAAGGTGACAAAGTTCGCCTGCGTTGACGGACCTGATTTCAACGGATACGAAGTTGACTTTGACGAGGCTATGTCAAGAGGAAGAATGTACGCGGACTACGAACGCCACGCTTATGAAAAAACCTGCAATCTTTTCAAGGGGGCTGATAACAATGGCTAATATGAACCCGAAGAAAAATCCGATGCCCACACAGGACGCTAAGGTAAGAGCGCACAACTTCAACGAGGTTGCAATCGGTTATTCGGAAGAAACAGCGATAGACGAGGCGCTTCGTTGCCTTAACTGCAAGAATATGCCCTGCGTAAACGGTTGTCCCGTTAACATTCATATCCCCGAATTTATCTCAAAGGTAAAAGAGGGCGACTTTGAGGGCGCTTATGAAATCATCTCAAAATCTTCAAGCCTTCCTGCTGTTTGCGGAAGAGTTTGTCCGCAGGAAACCCAGTGCGAGAGCAAGTGCGTAAGAGGAATAAAGGGCGAGCCTGT
>CALZLD010000174.1 GCA_945788225.1 uncultured Clostridia bacterium | reverse complement strand
ACAACGACCATCAAAGGCCATTCGCCGATTTTTTCAATGGCGTTTCCTATATCCTCAAGACCTCTTGCAAGAACACCCGTATCGGATGTTTCCGAAGAACTTTCTGACGACATTGAGGTTGACGGAGTTGTTGTTTCGGGCGTAGTTTTTGTTTTTCTGCCGCAGCCCGTTAAAGCAGATGCGACCATGCATAATGCCGCTGTTGTAATAATAATCTTCTTCATTTTATTACCTCTTTCAATTTTTATGCCCGCTTTGCGTCACAAAAATATTTTTTGCAAGGTAACAAAAATTATTATTAGAAAATTTTTACTTTTTAATAAGCATAAGCCGTTGCGGGATAGGTCGTTGCAGGTACTTCTTCAGTCGTCAGGTTATATTTTGCAAAGACATTATTGTACTGTTCGTAAAGAGCGTCTATGGTACTTTCGTTGTCGCACTCCATTCCCGTAAGATAAAAGCCCGCCATTGCAATATCTGAAACAATATCAAGTCCCTGTTCCAGGCTGTAAAAATTTGCCGAGTATTGATACTGATATTCAGAGTCCGAGTAATATATTGTACCCTTAACATAAGCGTAGTCGTTGTTCCTTAGTGATTCATCGTATTTCAACGCAGTTTCATAAAGCAGGTCGGAATATTCATTCTTGTCAATATAATAGCTGTATCGTCCTCCGTTATATCCGCTTACGATGATACGATAACCTTCCGTTATAGTGCCTTCGGACAAAGTGCTGTCGTCGATAACCTTTTTGAAAGCCTTCTTGACAGACTTATCCTGAAAAGCTCCCCAAGGGATTTCATACATACTGTTATACTCAGTAAAATCCGTAAATTCAGATATCTGAATAACACTGCTATCTATCATCTCGTCATAGGATATATCCGTGTCTGAAATAAGCTTGTATTCGGTAATAAGACGATATGTTTCGGGATAATCGGGGCTTATGGGAACACGGCAGGTCACAAAGGCACCCGAACGACTGTTTTCCGCATTTATTATTACTACTCCCATACATCCCGATATGGAATAAGGCTTATCGGTATTCATAATATCCGCCTTTGCCGCAACGAACAAAGCCTTTTTCTGATTTATTGAAAGGTTTGAAAATCCGTCATATTCCATCGACTTCAAAGAGGCGCTTACACTTAAATATCCGTATTCGTCAATGCCGTTATATGTATCCTCAACAATTCTGAATGCGTTTTCCTTGTACTCCTTGCTGTCCTTTATCTTTGCGATAATCGCAAGTTCATCGGGTGAAAGACGAAGATTATCCTTTACGATTTTCTGTCCCATCTTTGTGCGGTATGTTATGGTAATTCTTTTTGAACCGTTACCATACATTCCGTCTTCGCCCGACAGTCTGTATCTTTCGATATTCTTTGAATGAGCGTCAACGACCGCCTTTATATTTTCTTCGTCATAAAGGGTAACTTCATCGTGAACTAAATAGTTGACATAGTTTTCGCTATTCGATATATTTTCAACCGTTACCGAATGGATATTTTCAGCCTTGGGGACATAATAAACCATTCCGAAAGCGTCGGTAGCGTTTACAATTCCCACAAGAGCAACCATAACAACCATTGTTGCAACAAATCTGATTATAGATACCCAGAATTTCTTGAAGCCTCGGTTTGCGATAATATCCATAATAAAGAATACAATACCGCTGACAATAATAACGGGGAGAAGTGATGTTCCGAAACCGTTATCACCGAAGAATACGCATACAATGCAGAACACAACAGCCGTACTTACTATATAATAGAACAGCTTATAAACAAAGGGCTTTGAAACATCCTCAGCCTTTCTTCTGCGATAAAGGAGGAATGCGATAGCTCCGTAAATTGCAATGAAAAGAATAAACGGAAGAAGATGTTGCAGAATAACTGTCCAGATAGTCATATTTAAGCTGTCATAAGTGTTATCGACTATTTCATAGAACGAAAGAAATGCTCCTATGGGGCTTGTGGGTTTCATTGCAGAAAGAGCGTAATGCTCGCTGGCAATGCCGTAAAGGTCGCCGAAAAGGATAAGGCATACAACCGATATTGTTGCAGGAATAAGAGCCTGAACGCCGAAGATGTATGTTCCCGCCTCGACGATACTTCCGCAGCAGGAAATAACCATAACGGAAATGGTATAAATCATAAGCAGAACAAAGGTGCCGTAAAGATAGCACTGGAAAATCAGCTGTCCCACAGTCTGAAAGCCGAAACCTGCCGCTATATCTGTATTTACCCAGTCCTCAACAGTCGCTCTGCCGATAAAGCAAAGAATCAGCGAAAAGAATGACGACACAAGAAAAGGTCCGATATAGCTCACAACTCCCGCAAGAAAATCGCTGAAAAAGCGCTGGGTTGTCGTCATCGGGAGTGAATAGTACATATCCACCTGAGTTTTCTTATAAAGATAGCTGTAATTTGAAAGCGCGATAAGTATTCCCGCAAGCATCGCAATACCTATTGCAAGAATAGCTATAAACACATAAGCCCCGTTAAATTCGATTACTGTCGGCAGAGTGTCGTAATTGATAAGCTGCTGGTTCCCTCCCGCCGCGGCAAGAGCAAGCTCATAAGCCTCGTCATAGCGTTGCTCTGATATTGAATATATAATTCCGTTAAGCAGAACGGCAGGCACCGAAAGTATATGCAGAATGGTGATGATTATCGAAATTTTTCTGTTATCTTTCAGCCTGTTTTTGAAATTCACCATAAAATAGTTATGTTTAGCCGTTGATTTCTGAGCTGTCATATCCGAGTCCCTCCATTTCATAGATGAATATTTCTTCAAGCGAAAGAGGTATAATATCAAGCACAATAGGCTTTTTGATTTTCAGCTTTTCCCTTATTTCCTCTTCTGTTCCCTTTATGATAAGATAGCATACGCTTCCCGTTCT
>CALZLD010000173.1 GCA_945788225.1 uncultured Clostridia bacterium | reverse complement strand
ATTTTGAACACAGCTATCTTGCAGAGAAAACAGGAGCAACGCTTGTTCAGAACACAGACCTTTTCGTTGAGGACAATATTCTCTATATGAAGGATTACCAGGGAGGAAAGACAAGAGTAGGAGCGGTTTATCGCCGTATATCTGATGAATATCTTGATCCGATGACATTCCTGCCAGAATCGCTTATAGGCGTTCCGCATATTATGGACGCTTACCGTTCGGGTAATGTTGCAATAATCAACGCTCCCGGAAACGGAGTGGCTGACGACAAAGGAATATATTATTTTGTCCCTAAGATGATAAAATACTATCTCGGCGAAGAACCGATACTCAAAAATGCTCCGACATATCTGCCGTTTTACGATGATGACAGAAAGTATGTTCTCGATAATATCAGAAAGCTTGTTATAAAAGATGTTTCAGAGGCGGGAGGATACGGCGTTGTCTTTGGCAGAGATATGACGGCAAAACAGCTTGCCGACTGGAAAAAGCTTATAACAGACCAGCCCCGTCGCTTTATAGCGCAGGAGGTAATTGATTTTGTCGACCTTGCCGTTATGGAAGATAATGAAATTGTCATGCGGAAAGCCGACCTCAGAGCTTTCGTCCTTTCGGGAGAAAATACAAAGGTCTGGGCGAGCGGACTCACAAGATTTTCAAGAAAAGCGGATTCATTTGTAGTCAATTCATCACAAGGAGGAGGTTTTAAAGACACATGGGTGCTATTACCGGAATAAATATAAACAATCTTTTCTGGCTGGGAAGATATGTTGAAAGAGTTTTTACAACCTTAAACAGCTTTTTTAAATATGCCGACAGATTTATCGAAGGCGGCCAGGCGGCTTATGAAAAGTATCTTGCCGATATAAATGTTCCCGATATCTATAAAGACTCTGAGGATTTCTTTGACAGATATGTTTTTGATATGTCCGATGAAAACTCAATAATATCAAATCTTGACAGAGCATTGGGAAACGGTATTGTTCTTCGTGACGAGATAAAAACACCGTCGCTTTCATACTTGCAGATGGCAATGGACAAATTCAAGGCATGCAGAGGTACAAATAAAATAAGGTACGATATGCTTCCTGTTCGTGATGCCTTATACGCTTTCTGGGGAAGTATAGACAATAATATGACTAATCCTGACGCTTTGCGGATAATCCATCTGGGAAAGTCTGTTGAAAGAGTTGATATGTATCTTCGTCTCGGTTATCCTTCAGATGATATTTTTATTCAGCTTGACAATCTTTTAAAGCATGTTATAAGATGCGATGCGGGGGTAATCAACGCCGATTGTCTTGAAGCGCTGAAATATTCGGCTGAAAATCGTGTTAGTCTTGACGAAAACCGTAATGATATTCTGGACAACATCGAGAATCTTGTAGAGGTGAATTTATTTGAAACGGTTACGGTTTGAATATGAAACTGCGCTTGAATTTTCGCAAAATATAACAGAACATAGCTTTACTCTGCGATGCAAACCTTTTTCCGACAGCCGTCAGACTATATCCGAGCTTTCGTGCGAGATATTGTCGAAATTGGGAATGGTATGGCATAGCCGCGACAGCTTCGGAAATATGCTTGTTTGCGGAAGAATTACAGAGCCCCATAAAGCTTTTTCATTCAGGGTATGCGGAAACGCTGACATAATTCATTCGTATGAATCGTCAGGCGAAACTTCTGCTTTCTATGGATTTCATACGCCTTTGACTATGCCCGGGAAAAACATGTTATCATTATATGATAGTTGCAATCCTCTTTACAGCGATATACTGTCAAGGTCGAAAGCTTTTTGCGACAGCCTTTACAGCTGTATGACCTATCATAAAGGAGTAACGGGAACGAAAACAACCGCCGAAGAGGCTGTGACGATAAAAAGCGGTGTTTGTCAGGATTATGCCCATATTCTGCTGTCACTTTTGCGTATTGACAAAATGCCTTGCCGATATGTTTCGGGGCTTGCTTACGGTTCGGGAGAAACTCATGCCTGGGTTGAAGTCTATGACGGTAAGAAATGGATAGGCATTGACCCAACACATAACTGCCTCATCAGCGACAGATATATCAAGCTTTGTCATGGGCGTGATTATTCCGATTGTCCGATAGAAAGAGGAATTTATCTCGGAAATGCCGAAAGCGTCCAGACGGTTTCGTCTGAGGTTACTATTATTTGAAGGGAGCGTTTCTCTTATGACAACGGTTGTTGCAAGCGCAGGTCTTGCCGTAAATGAAAGAGTTGAAATACGCCGGAACAGAATAACAGGAAAGAGTAGTAAGACGCCTTCGGGTAAACGCGTCTGTATTGTGACGGGTACCCACGGCGATGAACTTGAAGGGCAGTATGTATGCGCCGAAACCGCAAGGATACTTAATGAAAATCTGTCACAGTTAAACGGGACCGTTGATATATATCCTGCAATAAATCCTCTCGGGATTGATAGTATCACGAGAGGAATACCTCTGTTTGACCTTGATATGAACAGGATTTTTCCGGGAACATCCGAAGGAACAATGGCGGAAAGTCTTGCTATGGATATTATTTCCGATATCAGCGGGGCTGATATATGTATTGATATTCATTCAAGCAACATTTATCTCAAAGAAATACCTCAGATACGAATAAATGAGATAACCGCCGACGAACTTATCCCATATGCAAAAATGCTTAATTGTGATTTTATATGGATACATTCTTCGGCAACTGTTCTTGAAAGCACCCTTGCATTCAGTCTTAATACAACGGGAACAAAGACTCTTGTTGTTGAAATGGGAGTGGGAATGAGGATTACAAAGGAATACTGCCGACAGTTGACGGCAGGTATTTTCAATATGCTCAAAAATCTTGGAATGTGGGAAAGTACAGTTTACAAGGGACTACACAGGGTAGGTATCTGACGGGAGGGGTGC
>CALZLD010000172.1 GCA_945788225.1 uncultured Clostridia bacterium | reverse complement strand
TATTTTCAGCCGTTATCCGCTCGATTATCTTGTCAAGCTCTTTCTGATAATTTATCTTCTGCGGCACAAATATCTCCCCCTTTCCGATATACTTATACATTATAATTTTATCATATATTTAAACAAATATCAATATAGACTGTGTAAAATTAAAAACCGCAGTGAATTATCTTCACTGCGGTTTTTTGATTAGTTATTGTTGTTTCCCTGCGACGGAGCGTTATGCTCTAAAAAGCTTTCGTTTTTAACAAGCTGAACATTGTTGTAAACATCCATACCTGTTCCTGCGGGAACAAGCTTTCCGATGATGACATTTTCTTTAAGTCCCTGCAATCTGTCGCTCTTTCCTCTGATAGCCGCGTCGGTAAGAGCCTTCGTGGTCTCCTGGAAGGACGCTGCAGAAAGGAAGCTGTCTGAATTGGATGAAGCCTTTGTGATACCCTGAAGAACAGGAACAGCCTTGATGAGCTTGAGGTCAACCTCACCTGCGTCAATTCTTTCCTGAATCTTGCGGTTTTCTTCTTCAACTTCCTTGCGGTCGACAAGCGAGCCGTCAAGAAGATAACTGCTTCCGCCGTCCTCAACTCTTATCTTGCGGAGCATCTGACGAACGATAACTTCGATATGCTTATCGTTGATATCAACACCCTGTAAACGATAAACCTTCTGGACTTCTGTGATGATATAGTTCTGAACAGCCTGCTGTCCGTTGACAGAGAGAATGTCGTTGGGGCTTATCGAGCCTTCTGTGAGAGGTTCGCCCGCAGTAACAACATCGCCGTCCTTGACTTTTATCTTGTAGCCGTAAGGAACGGGGTAGTTTTCCTCAATACCGTCCTCGCCTGTAACGATAACCGTTTTGAGCTTCTTGATTTCCTCAATTCTTACGCTACCGTCAATTCTTGTGATGATAGCGGCGTTCTTGGGCTTTCTGCTCTCGAAGAGTTCTTCGACACGGGGAAGACCCTGTGTGATGTCCTCTGCCGAAGCGACGCCTCCGGTGTGGAAGGTTCTCATCGTAAGCTGTGTACCGGGTTCACCGATAGACTGAGCCGCAATGATACCTACTGCCTCGCCGACAGCAACAAGGTTGCCGTTTGCAAGGTTTGCGCCGTAGCACTTTGCGCATACGCCGTGCTTTGCCTTACAGTTAAGAACGGAGCGTATCTCTATGCTTTCTCTGCCGACAGAGATAAGGTAATCTGTAACCTTCTTGGCATCCGCACCTGTCATAAGCTTGGACTTTGACATGATAAGCTCGCCGTTTTCATCGCGGAGGTCGTGAACAAGGTATCTGCCCGTAAGTCTTTCGGGAAGATTTTCGATGTAGTCCTCCTTGATAGCGGTTGCCATATCCTTCTTTGATGTCTTCCAGATAGGATATACTTCAATACCCTCGGTCGTTCCGCAGTCTTCCTCGTGAATGATGACTTCCTGCGAAACATCAACAAGTCGTCTTGTGAGGTATCCCGAGTCAGCGGTACGGAGCGCGGTATCGGCAAGACCTTTACGCGCACCACGGGATGAGATGAAGTATTCGAGGATATTAAGACCTTCACGGTAGTTAGCCTTGATAGGAAGTTCGATTGTCTTACCTGAAGTGTTGGCGATAAGGCCACGCATTCCGGCAAGCTGTCTTATCTGTGCTTCAGAACCACGGGCGCCCGAATCCGCCATCATAAAGATGGGGTTGTATCTTCCGAGGTTTGCTTTAAGAGCGTCCTTTACATCGTCTGTTGCTTTATTCCAGATTTCAACGACTCTCTTTGATTTTTCTTCTTCGGAGATATAGCCTCGTCTGTATTTAGCTGTGATAATGTCAATCTGTTCGTCGGCCTTTGCTATAATTTCCTTCTTCTGAGGAGGAATTGTAGCGTCGCAAACGGCAACTGTTATAGCCGCCTTTGTAGAGTATTTAAAGCCTGTAGCCTTGATCTTGTCAAGAACTTCGGAGGTTGTTGTTGTGCCGTGAATTCTGATACATCTTTCGATAATATCCGAAAGCTGCTTCTTTCCGACAAGGTGATTGATTTCAAGGTCAAACTGCTTGTTGGAGTCTGTTCTGTCAACATATCCCAGATTCTGAGGAATATTTTCGTTGAAGATAAGCTTTCCGACTGTGCAGTCAATAAGCTTTGAAACCTTCTTGCCGCCGATTTCCTTTGAAATTCTTACCTTGATAGCGGCGTGAATGGAAACTTCGCCCTCCTGATAAGCCATCATAGCTTCATCGGGGTCACGGAAGCACTTGCCTTCGCCCTTTTCGCCCTCTTTCTGAAGAGTCAGATAATAGGAACCGAGCACCATATCCTGAGTAGGAACGGCAACGGGGCGTCCGTCAGAGGGTTTGAGAAGGTTGTTTGCCGCAAGCATAAGGAATCTTGCCTCTGCCTGAGCCTCAGCCGAAAGAGGAAGGTGAACAGCCATCTGGTCTCCGTCGAAGTCGGCGTTGAACGCGGTACATACAAGGGGATGAAGCTTTATCGCTCTGCCCTCAACAAGAACGGGTTCAAATGCCTGAATACCGAGACGGTGAAGTGTAGGCGCACGGTTAAGGAATACGGGATGTCCCTGAATTACATCTTCGAGCGCCCCCCATACTTCGGGAGCTGTCGCTCTTTCTACCATCTTTCTTGCGCTCTTTATATTATTTACTTTATTTATGCCCAGGTCCACAAGTCTTTTCATAACGAAAGGCTTGAAGAGTTCAAGTGCCATTTCCTTAGGAAGTCCGCACTGATACATTTTGAGTTCGGGTCCTACGACGATAACCGAACGGCCCGAGTAGTCAACACGCTTACCGAGAAGGTTCTGACGGAATCGTCCCTGCTTACCTTTAAGCATATCGGAAAGAGATTTGAATGCGCGGTTGTTGGGACCTGTAACAGGTCTGCCGTGTCTGCCGTTGTCGATAAGTGCGTCAACAGC
>CALZLD010000171.1 GCA_945788225.1 uncultured Clostridia bacterium | reverse complement strand
CTTAAACTTACACAAGAGCAGATAGCGGCGGATATAAATTCGGCAAGAGAAGCGGTAGCAAGAATGTTGAAGCAATTTTCCGCCGACGGTCTTGTTGAAAGTAAAAGAGGACTTATCATCATTAAAAACCCCGAAGGTCTTAAAAATATTTTGTAGAAATGAGACTTAGTCACAGACAACAATATTTATTTATAATATAATCATGTTATCAAAAGGAGGATATTGACATGAATATTACAAAAGATATCCACTATGTAGGTGTAAACGACCACAATATCGACCTGTTTGAAGGTCAGTATATTGTACCCAACGGTATGGCGTATAACTCCTATGTAATCACGGACGAAAAAATCGCGGTAATGGATACCGTCGACGCAAACTTCACTCACGAATGGCTCGACAATATCCAGAAAGTCCTTTGTGGCAAAAAGCCCGATTATCTTATCGTTCAGCATATGGAGCCCGACCATTCCGCAAATATCTTAAACTTTACAAAATCCTATCCCGACGCGAAAATCGTTTCTTCTGCAAAGGCTTTTGCCATGATGAAGAACTTTTTCGGCACAGACTTTGCCGATAAGCAGATAGTTGTCGGCGAGGGCGACACATTAACGCTCGGCGAACATACTCTCACCTTTGTCACAGCGCCTATGGTTCACTGGCCCGAAGTAATCGTCACATACGACAGCAAGGATAAGGTTCTTTTCTCAGCTGACGGTTTCGGAAAGTTCGGCGCACTCGATGTCGAAGAGGACTGGGCGTGCGAGGCAAGACGCTATTACATCGGAATTGTGGGAAAGTACGGCGCACAGGTGCAGGCTCTTCTCAAAAAAGCGTCAGGGCTTGACATTGAAAAGATATGTCCTCTTCACGGTCCCGTTCTTACAGAAAATCTCGGATACTATCTGGGACTTTACAACACCTGGTCAAGCTACGGCGTTGAGTCGGACGGTATTCTTATATGCTACACCTCCGTATACGGCAACACCAAAAAAGCCGTTATGAAGCTTGCCGAAAAGCTTAAAAGCTACGGTTGCCCCAAGGTTGTAGTCAACGACCTTGCAAGAGAGGATATGGCTGAATGTGTTGAGGACGCTTTCCGTTACGGCAGAATTGTTCTTGCGACAACTACCTACAATGCCGATATCTTCCCGTTTATGCGCGAATTTATCAATCATCTGACAGAGCGCAACTTCCGCAACAAGACAATAGGATTTATTGAAAACGGCTCCTGGGCGCCTATGGCGATAAAGGTTATGAAGGGTATGCTTGAAAAATGCAGTAACATTACATACTGCGAAAACGATGTCAAGATAATGTCCGCCCTTAACGATACAAGCTCCGAACAGCTTGACCTTCTTGCCAAGGAGCTTTGCAAGGACTATCTTGCTCAGCAGGACGAAACTGCGGACAAGAACGATTTGTCGGCGCTTTTCAACATAGGCTACGGTCTTTATGTGGTAACATCAAACGACGGCACAAAGGATAACGGACTTATCGTTAACACCGTTTCTCAGGTGACAAGCTCGCCCAACAGAATTGCCGTTACCATCAATAAGGAAAACTACTCCCACCACATCATAAAGCAGACGGGCGTTATGAATGTCAACTGCCTTTCCGTTGACGCACCCTTCTCCGTATTTGAGAATTACGGTTTCAGAAGCGGAAGAACAGCCGATAAGTTTGCAGACCAGAAAATTCTTCGCTCCGATAACGGACTTGTATTCCTTGCAAACTATATCAACTCCTTTATGTCATTAAAGGTTGAGCAGTATGTGGACCTCGGCACACACGGAATGTTCATCTGCTCTGTGACAGAGGCAAGAGTGCTTTCAGACAGAGAAACAATGACATACACATACTATCAGAACAATGTAAAGCCCAAGCCCAAGACAGAGGGAAAGAAAGGCTGGGTATGCAAAATCTGCGGATATGTCCACGAGGGAGAAGAGCTCCCCGACGACTTCATCTGTCCGCTCTGCAAGCACGGAGCCGCGGATTTTGAACCGATTTCATAAAAATTTTAATGAGGTGAATATTATGACATATACAGTAGACGGCGGAACAATGGACGAAAGAGAAGTTAACGAATATGTGCGCGTAATTCAGGAAAAGTACCCCGACAAAGTCATCAAGGAAATAAACTTTAAAATCGACGGCGACTATGTGGATATGAACTATACCTTTGACGAAGTTCCCTTTGAGAGAATTCGCAGAATAACAGGCTATCTTGTGGGAACCCTCGACCGTTTCAACAACGCCAAGCGTCAGGAAGTTGAAGACAGAGTCAAGCACAGTATTTAACGACAAAAAAACGCTCGGAAGAATTATTCTTCCGAGCGTTTTTATACTGTTCTACGCTTCTTCGCTGAACATATCCTTGCCGACAGAGCAGAGAGGACATTCAAAGTCATCGGGCAGATCCTCAAACTTTGTTCCCGGAGCAATACCGAGTTCGGGAGCGCCGAGAGCCTCGTCATAAACCCAACCGCAAGCGTCGCATACATACTTTTTCATAAAAATTCCTGCCTTTCATATATAAATATTATTTTACAAAGCTTATGTAATATACCGTAAATTATATCACTTTTTTTTAAAAAGTCAATAACTTTGAGTATGTTTCTCAAACTGTATTCTATCTTTCAAACCACTTTTTCATAACACAGATTATCTGCATAAGCTCGTCGTCGTTTATAACATAAGGCACCATCGTATACATATAATCGAGAAAAGGTCTTGCAAAAACGCCGTTGTCAAAAGCAAACTTTTTAAACCCGTCAAGAGTTTTTCTGTCCTTGACTTTTATGGGGGGAGCCATCGTTTTCATCCGCTCATATGGGTACCTCTTTGATTTTCTTCACAATCAATGCCGTGACAAATGTTTTGCCCACATCTGTTCCCGTGCCTGCAATAAAAATATTCCTACTCATTCCAAAGCTCCGCCTTAAACCCAAGTTTT
>CALZLD010000170.1 GCA_945788225.1 uncultured Clostridia bacterium | reverse complement strand
AAGGGAACACGCTGTTCCTTAAAAAGCAGTACAGGGAATTTTATAATCTTTTAGAAATTTAATTTATGAAAAATCTTCGGTATAATTCTGTGTTAAACTCGTTCGGAATATCTGTATATTCCGTCGCTCGTTTGCCTTGAATTTTACCTAATCTTTTTCATAAATTGTAGTTTCAGAACGAGTGTAAAAAAGGTATCGGAAAAATCCGATACCCTTTTTTATGCCGCAAGCTCCTCCTCCATCGCAGAATACATATTCTCGGCAAAAATGCCGTATCCCTTTGACGAGTCGTTCACAAAAACATGCGTCACCGCTCCGACAAGCTTTCCGTCCTGAATAATAGGACTTCCGCTCATTCCCTGAACAATTCCGCCCGTCTTTGAAAGCAGTCTGCTGTCGGTAATTTTTATAACCATATTCTTTCCGCTTTCACTATCGCGCAGGTCGATTTTTTCAATCTCGATTTCATATTCTTCGGGAGACTCTCCGTCAACGGTAGACAAAATATACGCCTTACCCGTGTGGACTTCCTGCCGAAGCGCCATAGGAATAGCGCTATTTTGTGACGGACATTTTCTCATAATGCCGAAAACGCCCGACTTTGTGTTAGCGTCAAGAGAACCCGATTGCCCCGAACCCGAAAAGCATCCGCTGAGTTCCCCGGGAGCGCCCGACTCGCCTTTTATTACTCCCGTTATCACAACGGGGCAGACCTTTCCTTTTGAAAGTGGAATAATGTCGCCCGTGTCAACATCGCATACGGGGTGACCAAGTCCGCCGAAACGCTTGCTTTCGCATTCGTAATAGGTGATAGTGCCGATACCTGCCGTGCTGTCACGAACCCACATTCCGGCCTGGTAAAGATTTGTCACCTCGGAATATACGGGCGTCAGCAGAAGGTGCATCGTCTGACCGTCCCTTGACGCAGTGACTTCAAGAGTTCTTCCCTTACTTTCTGTAATTATCTTTGAAACATCAGAATTTGAAGATACCTTTGTGTTGTCGATTGATATTATTATGTCGCCCGTGTCAAGTCCACACTTTCTTGCAGGGCATACGGCAACTCCGCCCGATTTTACATCGGAAATGCCCACTATCATAACTCCCTCGGATAAAAGCTTTATCCCGAAAGGCTCTCCGCAGGGGACAAGAAGGGGAGTGTCGACTTCTTCAACTAAAACCTCTTTAATAGGTATTATGCCAAAAAGCTTCAATGTTGTCTTTCCGTTTAATTTTTCGCTTCCCGATTTTAATGATGGCATAACCCTTTCATCGTTATCGGGGACAACCCTGAAAAAGCAGGAAAGATTAAGCTCCTTGCCCTTTGCCGTATAGTAGCTGTCGGGCAGAGAAACCGAATAAAAAGCCAACAGCGCACATATAAAAAGCAGGAAAATATCCGTAATGCCTAAAAATACTTTAATGGTCTTTCTCATATAAATCTCCTTTTAAAAAAATTCTATTTATATTTTGTGTTTAACGATAAAAAATATCATTAGATTTTCTATGCGTATTTTCATAAAAATGTATCATAATTTTCAAAAAATGCTCTCTTTGAATTATATTTTAGTATAAAAGCATAAGCGTTTACGGTCGAAATTGAGAAATTAGAAGAAATGTCATTATTAAGGATTTTATTTTGGTAAAAATACTTATTGAAATGATAGGAAAAAAATGATAACATTATTATAATTATAAAGGGGGGGCGAGGAAATGAATGTCACCATTAAGGAAGTCGCAAAGAAAGCGGGGGTTTCTGTTGCGACGGTTTCAAGGGTTCTCAACAACAATCCCGCCGTTTCCGAAAAAACGGCGAATATCGTGAGAGAAACCATTGAAAAGCTCGACTACCGCCCGAATTTTCTTGGAAGAAATTTAAGAAAATGCGAAACCAATGTCATTCTTGCGATTTTCCCATCGGGCGAATATTCTTTGGGACTTGAAATTGTCAAGAGTATGCACGAAACCGCCGCAGAATATGGATATGACATCATTATCGCCACAAGCTATGACAGCTCGATGAACGAAAAGCGCTTTTTGAATATGCTTTTCAATAAGACGGTTGACGGCGCGGTACTTATGAGTACCCACCTTTCTGCAGACGAAATAAACAAGCTGTCGGAAGAATACGACATCGCCCTTTGCAGCGAGCGTGTTGACGGAACGAATGTCCTCACTGTTACTGTTGACGATAAAGAGGGAGCTTATACCGCCGTTTCGGAATTTATAAAAGAAGGCCACACAAAAATAGGAATGGTATCGACGGGCAACGGAGCATTGTCCTCTGTTGACCGCGAGGAAGGCTATAAAAAAGCTTTGCTTGACGCAGGTATAGAATTTGACGAAAACTACATATTCCGCGGAGGATACAGCTTTGCGGACGGCGAGAACGGATACCGATATCTATCTTCATTGCCCGAACCGCCTACCGCTATATTTGCCGTTTCGGATATTCTTGCTATGGGTGTTGCAAAAAGGGCAAACCGCTCGGGAAAGGGAAAATGCCCCAAGATTATAGGCTATGACAATATCCCGTTGTGCGACAGCTATTCGCCCACAATATCATCGGTATCTCAGCCTGCAAGGGATATGGGACGGGAAATAATAACAAGACTTATTGAAAATATCAAATCCGATAAAAAATGCCGTGAGCATATAATTATGCCGCATAAACTGATAAGAAGAGAATCGTTTTAGGAGGAATTAAAAATGCAGACAAGCGAAATTCGCAACAAAGACCTCTGGGAAAGCGGAAGCATAAAAATCGAATGGGTAAAGGGCAATATGCCGCTTCTTCGCAGTATCGAGGAAGAATTTTTGCGCGATAAGCCCTTTGCGGGACTGAAAATCGCTCTTTCTGTTCACCTTGAAGCAAAAACCGCATATCTTTGCAAGGTTCTTGCCGCAGGCGGAGCAGAAATGTATGTTACGGGAAGCAATCCTCTTTCAACGCAGGACGATGTTGCGGCGGCTCTTGTTCACGACGGGCTGAATG
>CALZLD010000169.1 GCA_945788225.1 uncultured Clostridia bacterium | reverse complement strand
TAAAATAAATACTGTTGCCCCTGCAATGATATGCTACCATTTCATGCCAAAAATGATTGAAAAAGGGTTTGGCAGAATTGTCAATACAACGAGCGGAATAAATCTTGAACCTGAACAAGCGGGATATTCGGCGAGCAAGGCGGCACTTGACAAAATTACCGTTGACCTTGGTTCAAAAGTCGATGGAACAAATGTTATGATCAATCTTGCAGACCCCGGCTGGTGCAGAACAGATCTCGGAGGTCCGAACGCTCCCAATTCACCTGAAAGCGCTCTCCCGGGTGTTATTGTAGGCGCGTTTATTGATGATAGAAAATCGGGAAGAATTTTCAGAGCGTCTTTATTTGAAGGGATGTCAATCGAAGAAGCCGTAGCTAAAGCAGAAAAAGAAGTCGGAAGTCCTTACAGATAAATATAAAAGCCAACCATTATGCGGTTGGCTTAATTTTTTTCAGTTAACAGGGTACTGCAAACAATCATTTGCTTTTTTTAAATAAACAAAAGGGATTTATAAGAGGCTCATATCTATTTTTTAATTCCTTTGCTATTTTGTTTATGTTGCAGGAACTGTTATTACCATTTTTCGATCCTAACATTACTGATTTTTGTATTCCGTTTTCACGACAAATATATCTGAGCAGGTGTTCCCTGCCGGAATTTTTATTATATACCTTGATATAACTGTACCCGGGATAATCGTTTGATGGATAAGTTATTATTTTAAGCCGATTTCCCATACGATTATTAAGAGTTTCGTAAAGACAGTTTATTTTTTCATTCTCATCGACTATCATAAGGTATATTGCTCTGTCGCACGGAAGGGGTTCCCTGTTTACATAACTGCGGTACGGAGATTTTTTAAGCGAATTATAAATAGACTTTTCTGCATAGTTTTTCAATTCATCATAATAGATAACAAGATTATCATCGCATAGAGCATTAGTAAACATATTCATACCATACTCATGAACTATCTCCTTAACTTCAGAGCAAGTATTGCCCGATATTACATAAGCCATTACATAACTATTTTCTTTTGTATCATAAAGTGCCGCGCCGTTCATAACAATAACGGGCAATTTTAAATTAATATCAGAAACTATTTCCATAACAGCCGCCGGAGTTCGCATTGTAGCAAGAGTAAAATTAGCTCCGTCCGACATCATACGATTAAGTTCTACCTTTGAATATGGAGTAAACCGTTCATTTATGGGCGACAACATATCATCAAGCTCTGCCGCAAAAAGAATGTTTCTGATTCGCCTGCGCGGAAGTCTTGCAGAGTTTACCGCAATTCCTGCGGCTATGCCGATAAATGTATCAAGAGTTCTGTTAAACACGAATAAGAACGGATTACTGTCACCCATATGTATTACAGTAACAGAAAGAAAAACAACGCAGGAAAAATAGCTTGCGTTTCTTTTATCAAGTAAAACCGTAGTGTAAATCACAGGAATTATCATTACAGCAATCAAAAGATACCCTATCGGAGTATCATACACCGGGACAATATAAATTTCGAGTATTATTGTTATAAGACCGTACAATGCGCCGATCAGCGTGCCGACAGTACGCTGTAATGCCATTTTAAAAGTGCTTTCTCTGTATGGTTGTATACACCACAGCACAGCAAGCATCGAGTAAAACGGCATACCGCTTCTTCCTCGTAAAAGATATACGCAAGCGCAGAGAAAAACTCCTGCGGCAGATTTGAGAATACGGTTGCCTATCGAAGGAAAAGATATTTTTTTCATAGCTTTATTATTTTGTACAAAACACTTTTTTCAAATTCAAGAGGTCGGTTGTATCTGAAAAAAACCGTACCGTTTATCGGAGAGAATATTTTTGAAATCACATCGCCCTCAAGCGGGTCTGATATTTCACATAATAAATCACCGCTTCTCAGTTCGTCGCCTGTTTTCACATAGCTTTTACATATTCCTGATATAGGAGAATGTATCTGGACAAGCCTTTTTTCCCCGATTATCTCGGTAAGATTACCGCTGTTCACACTTGCTCTGACGATACCCCTTCTGACCATAAAACGAATAATAGCGTCAACCGCAATCTTTGCAGAGCTTTCATCAATATTATCCGTTGCATTTGTATAGAGCGAAAATGCCTTTGTTCCCCATACCTGCCAGTTATAATTCAAAGTTGTTGTGTCATAAGGTCGCGGAGTTCTTACAAACGCATAAGGCAGGCCGAAGTCTGTCATATCATCATGGTTTGTAAAACCTGTCTCCATAAGCTTTACATGCGGAAGAAAGTCGCCCTGCTGATAAAAACTTGCAAGCTGTACACCATATGTAAAGCCCTGAATTTCTCTGAAAAGTCCGTCAGCAATACGCTGCGTTGTTTCGCCCATATCGTATCCGGGGAACATTCTGTTGATATCGGTATTATCCATTGTCCAGAAACGCTTCCCTATATTCATCGAATAATAATTCACACAAGGGATTATCATTATTTCTTTTCCATTACATATAGAACCTTCTCTTTCAAGTTCTTTTAATCTGCTTACAAGTCGTGAGCATACATACATCTGCTGTATCTCATTGCCACGCATTGCTCCGACTACACACATAGCTTTTTCGCCTTTGCCAAACCTAAACCCGATAATATCCATAGGTTGACGATATGGAGATTGAATTGAATAAAGAACCTGCTTATGCATTATGTTCACCTCCGAGTATTCTTGCAATGAGCGAACCGCCGTAAACTATCGGAAACTCCCTTAATGTAAAAATTTTTCCGCAGCAAGGAGCGGTCACGCGCTCTGCAATTCTCCCCGTCAACGGGTCTATCACATCACCGATATGTTCGCCTTTTTCAATATCCACCCAGTGTTCAACGCAAGGAACAAAAAATCCGTCTGCATCGCTGTTGACAAATTCAACTGTTCTCTCTCCTGAAATGATAGGGGTTCTGATTGTTTCAACATCGCCTTAGGTCAGTTTACAAGGAACTACACGCAGACCGTGAAACGGGCTGCTGACAA
>CALZLD010000168.1 GCA_945788225.1 uncultured Clostridia bacterium | reverse complement strand
AAAGCCATCAGTTCAAGAAAGATATTTTCACTGCTGTTTTTAGGGCGGTTAAGCTGAATTTTCTTGCCGTTGAGCGTTACCGTCACGCCCTTTTGGGGAGTTTCAACCTTGACGGGTTCTTCTTTTGTTTCCTCTTTTATCTCTGAAAGAATTTCTTCGATTTCACTTTCAGTAAATTCTTCTTCATAGCTTTCGGCTACGGGAATTTCTTCGGTTATAACTTCCGCAACTTCTTCAACTTCCTCTTTAACTTCGGGGACAGTATCTCTTTCCTCAACGGTATATTCGTCACCGTCGCAAAGAACATAGTCGGACGGAAGAATTCTCTTGCCCTTAAAGACAATGAGTTTTTCGGGAACAGCTTCAAGGTGCGAAAGAAGTTCAGAAACAGTGGTTATCTTAACTGTTCTTATGTTGTCAAAATTCTCAATGCGGTAGTTGCCGTCAAAAATCTCTTTTTCGTTGACAACGGCATAAACTCCTGCTTTATAGTCCATCCCCGAAAGCTTTACGGAAATAGGAGCAAAGCCGTCAACAGCGCCCGACAGAAGCATAACAGCGTCCTCGCCGTTTTTTGCAGGAATAATGTTTATGTTGTCGCCCTTATCGACAAGGGTATTTATATTTGCAGGCAGGTCGTTTACCGTTATTGTCGCGGGAATAGCAATTCCGCCCTTGATAAGCTTCTGAGCGCCGTCTATTGTGTAGGTAAGATTTCTTCCCGACCGTCCGAGCAGATTTGTCGAGCGATATCCTGCCATTGAGAGCAGGTCGAGCATCGACATTCCGTTTTTGTTGAACGCTCTTATCTTCTTGCCGTTAAGAGTAACTGTTGAGAAGTCATATCCGCCAGAAATCGTCGCCGTGACGCCTATGCCCATAGGCGTGATAAATTCGGGACCTTTGAGTATTGCAGGCTTTTCTGAGGTGATATGTCTTATTATCTTCGGGTTGCCGATAGCAACTCGTTCTTTGGGGATAGAGAGCTTTTCCGAAAGTTTTTCAGAAAGTCCCTCGGCTCTGCTTCCTCCTCCCACAAGAAATACCGCCGCAGGAGCTTCCCCACCGTTTGCTGAAAGAATATTCTCGGCGATTGTCGCCGCCAATTGTTCAACCGCAGGATAGAGCGATTTGAAAAATTCCTCGGTAGAAACGGTATGCTCCAAGCCGAGAATGTCTGTATATGAAAATTCTTCGCCCGAGGCAGTAATTTTCATCTGCTCGGCAGTGTTGAAGTCAACAAGATATTTCTTGATGATTTCTTCGGTTATCTCATCTCCTGCCGTTGTCGCCATAGCATAAGCGACGATGCTTCCGCCCTTTGAAACGGCTATATCCGATGTTCCTGCGCCGATGTCCACAAGGGCTATGTTTATAAGTCTTACTTCGGGCGGAATGATAACATTCATAGCCGCGATAGGTTCAAGGGTAAGGCTTATTACTTCAAGACCTAATTTATCTGTTACTGCATAAAGACTTTCGACTACCGTTTCGGGCAGAAATGCCGCAAGCATATCAACTGTTACGGTCTTTCCTCTGTGTCCTACAAAGCTTTTTATGGGATAATCGTCAAGATAGAAATTTACAATGCTGTGACCTACGCAGTAAAAGCAGACAGCTTCATCGGGGTTTTCGTTGTCAAGCTCGGTCTGAGCCTGCTGAACGGCCTCCATCTCAAATGAGCGCACCATCTCTTCTGTGATAGCGTCTCTGCCCTCAATGTCAATGTCCACCCTGACATGCTTTGTCCGAAGCGCTCTTCCCGCCGCGGCAATAGCAACTTTTGTCAGCTTTATTCCAAGGTTTTCTTCAAGCTTTGCAATAACCTTTGAAGCAATTTTTGCAACCTCGTCAATGTCTTCTATCTGACCGTCAATCATTGCGCGCTTATTATGAGGGACGGAAACATAGTCGATAACATGAAAATCGTCGTCGCGCTTTTCACCCACAACGCCGACAACCGTTCTTGTTCCTATGTCAAGTGAGAAATAAACCTCGCCCTTGGGAACATATTTTTTTATCTCGGCGGCTTTTTGCGCCGTGCTTTTTCTGCCACGAGGCATATTTTTCACTCCTTTATGCTGTGGGGTTGCTGAGAGCGTCAATAATACGCTGAACTACCATTTCAACGGGCGCGTCGCCGTCAACGGTGATAGACGAGTGGTCGGTATAGACCGAAGCGCGCTCCGCATAAAGATTTTCAAGCTCTATTCTCGATTTTGTCATAACGAGCGGACGGCCTCTGCCAAGGTCTTCACGCATAATTCTTTCATAGCATACATCAAAGGGAACATTTATAAAAACCACTTCGCCGCTTGAATTTGCGGCTTTTGACGCTTCTTCAGAAAGAATTGCTCCTCCGCCGAGAGCTATCACTCCGCCTGCGTTTGAAAGCTCAAGCATTGATTTTATTTCAAGCCTGCGGAAGTATTCCTCGCCGTCGATATCGAATATATTCTTTATGGACCTTCTTTCGCGCTTGACAATGTACTCATCAAGGTCGGTAAAAGGAAAAGCGGACTTATTGTTATGCCCTAACCACTCGGCAAGCGCTCTGCCGACGGTTGACTTTCCGCATCCCATAAATCCGCAAAGATAAATTGTAAGCATAAACTAAGTCCCCTTTTCATCAGTTATTTCTGATTTTTTCGTTCATCTGTTCAATGATAGCAGAAATATCGCTTTCTTTAAAGCTTGCGCCGTACCATATCTCGTGTGCCGCAACAGCCTGATAAACAAGCATAGCCATTCCGCCCACAGCCGTTTTGCCCTCTTTTTCAAAAAGCTTCATCAGCTTTGTTTTTACGGGGTTATAGATAGCGTCAAACATAGCGCCGCAGGACGAAACAACGCCTTCGCCAACGGGAGAAAAATCAACCTTCGGGAACATTCCGACAGGGGTTGAATTTACAAGCAGGTCATATTCTCCGCTTATTTTATCGAGAGAAACAACCGACGCGTTTTCACTGTTAGGCAATGTCGCAACAACTTCTTGTGCGTG
>CALZLD010000167.1 GCA_945788225.1 uncultured Clostridia bacterium | reverse complement strand
TAGTATGTCTTTCTTGTGCTTTCTTCTGAGTTTATTGTCTCAAAGCCAAGCTCCGTGAAGAATGCGTGCCAGAATGGGAGTTGTTCATAAAATCCAAGACAAAGAGGAAGTCCCACTTTTGCTCTCGGCTCAACAACGGGCTTGCCTTTCATAACTGAAAGCAGACGGTTGTATTTATAGTCATAAAGGCAGGGAACTTCCTTGTCCCTCTTTATTCCTGCGCCCTTTTCGCAACGATTTCCTGCGATGAACTTTCTTCCGTCAGAAAATCCAATTACGGTGAGGTTGCAGTGCGCGGTACAACCCTGACAAACAGCACCCTTTGAAGTGTACGAAAATCCTTTGAGCTCTTCCTCTGTAAGAATAGTCGAGCCTTCGACCTTTGCATTTTCTTTTGCGTAAAGAGCCGCGCCGAATGCGCCCATAAGTCCTGCAACGGCAGGTCTTGTAACATTTCTGCCAAGCTCCATTTCAAAGGAGCGGAGCACCGCGTCGTTGAGGAATGTTCCGCCCTGAACAACAATGTTTTTGCCGAGTTCGTCAGCAGAATTCGCTCTTATTACCTTATAAATAGCGTTCTTTATGATAGACGCCGAAAGTCCTGCCGAAATATCCTCTACCGAGGCACCGTCCTTCTGTGCCTGCTTGACATTCGAGTTCATAAATACGGTACAGCGCGAGCCTAAATCAACGGGGTTTTCAGCAAAAAGTCCCAGCCTTGAAAATTCAGCGATGTCGTATCCCATAGCGTAGGCAAAGGTCTGGATAAACGAGCCGCAGCCCGATGAGCAAGCCTCGTTGAGCATAATGCTGTCGATAGCGTTGTTCTTTATCTTAAAGCACTTGATGTCCTGTCCGCCTATGTCGATGATAAAGTCAACATCGGGGCAGAAGAACGCCGCCGCCTTGAAGTGCGCAACGGTTTCAACAATACCGAAGTCGCAACGCAGTCCCGAGCGGATAAGGTCCTCGCCGTAGCCTGTAACGGCGCTTCCCTTTATCTTTATTCTGTCGCCCGCAAGAGAGTAAATCTCTTCAAGCTGTTTTGTGATAATGTCAAGTGGCTGTCCTTTTGATGAACAATAGTGATTGTAGAGCAGTTTTCCGTCGGGGGTGATAAGCACAAGCTTTGTCGTTGTGGAGCCTGCGTCAATTCCTAAATAAGCCTCGCCCTCATAAGTGCGAATGTCCTCATAGCCGAGGTCGCATTCACTGTGACGCTTTACAAATTCAGCGTATTCTTCTTTTGTATTAAAAAGTCTTGCCGAGGTTATAATAGTATCCGAGACGGGCGCGTTTTCAATCTTTGAAACAGCGTCCGCAAGGGACATAGGCTCTGAATTTTCCTTTGCATAAAGAGCCGAACCGAATGCCATAAATACAGGCGCAGTTTCGGGGAAAATCGCGCTCTTGTCGTCAAGAGAAAGGGTTCTTACAAAAGCCTTGCGAAGCTCTTTCTGGAAGGAAAGCGGTCCGCCGAGAAAAAGCACATTTCCCTCAATCGTTCTGCCCTGAGCAAGTCCCGATACGGTCTGGTCAACGACCGCCTGGAAGATAGAAGCCGCAATGTCCTCTCTTCTTGCGCCCTGATTGAGCAAAGGCTGAATGTCCGACTTTGCAAATACTCCGCAACGGGAAGCTATTGGGTAAAGCTTTTCTGATTTTGAAGCAAGAATGTCCATCTCGTCCGTTGTGATACCGAGCAAGGACGACATCTGGTCGATGAACGCGCCGGTGCCGCCTGCGCAGGAGCCGTTCATTCGCTGTTCAACTCCGCCCGTGATGAAGATTATCTTTGCGTCCTCTCCTCCGAGCTCTATTACAACATCGGTTTCGGGATAGGCTGTTCTTACTGCGATAAATGCGCCGTAAACCTCCTGCACAAAGGGTAACCCTGCCTTATTGGCAAGACCAAGTCCCGCCGAGCCTGTTATCGAAAGGCGGAAAAGGTCGTCGGGGTACTCCTTCATAATAAGCTTCAACTGCTCCTCTACGGTTTCTTTAACGCGTGAGAAGTGGCGCTCATATTTTGAAAATAATATCTTGTTGTCATCGTCTATGATAACGGTTTTAACGGTAGTTGAGCCGACATCTATTCCGAGCGAGTATGTGTTCATTCAAAAAATCCTCCAACCGAAAGTATATTCTATATAATTATAGCATATAAAAAACGAAAAGAAAAGAGCTTTTTGTTTTTTTGACACAAACAAAATATTGTGATAGAATATTGTCATAAAATTTCTTTTTAGGCGGTGTTTAACATTGAAAAAGGAAACTGTTTTAAGACCTCTTGCCTGGGCGGGACTTCTCGCCGCGACTGTCTGGTTCTTCTATGAGAATTATACGCTTGAAAGCTCTACCTATGAAATAGAATCAAAAAATCTTCCAAAAGAGTTTGACGGATACAGAATTTGTCACCTTTCCGACCTCCATTGTCGCTCCTTTGGGTATAAAAATAAAAATATTATACGCAGAGTAAAGAAATTGAACCCCGATATTGTTGTAATGACGGGCGATATGGTGAGCAGACAGGACTATAATTTCCGCGCTTTTTATAATCTTGCAAAGGCGATGGCAAAGGATTATCCCACATATTATATCATCGGAAACCACGAATTAGACCTCACCGACAATCAACTGGGCGAGCTTTTCTCTGTCCTTCGCGGCTTCGGCGTTCAGGTGCTTCTTAATGATAAGGTCACATTGACAAAAAAGCGTAAAGTTATCGACCTTTACGGTATGTATTGCGGTCTGCATTTTTATAAGGACGAACGGGGCAATTATCGTTACCCCAAGGAATTTACACTTGATGATATGAAAATGCTTGTCGGAGAGAAAAAGAGCGACAGATTTTCTGTTCTGCTGTCCCATAATCCGCTGTTTCTCGATGTTTATGCAAAGTGGAGAGCGGATGTCGTTCTTTGCGGACATATGCACGGCGGTGCAATAAGGCTCGGCAGAATAGGCGGAATACTCGCTCCGGGCAAAAGGCTTTTCCCGAAATATTATCAGGGAGTATATAAAAAGGGCGGAACAAAAATGGTCGTGAGCAGAGGTTTAGGTTCTTTAAGATTTTTCAACCGCCCCGA
>CALZLD010000166.1 GCA_945788225.1 uncultured Clostridia bacterium | reverse complement strand
TGCTCATAGTAGTAGATATACTGCCCGTTAAGGTCAAGCACCAAGGGGCAGTAATCGCCGAACGGGTAATATTCAAATGCGGCAAATACTGCAAAAAGAATGGCTATCGGTACAAAAAAGACTATGAAATAGCTTCTTTTGCAATAAAGCCACGAAAGAAACTTGTTGTTGTCAATATCCAGCTTTTTCACGGTAATTCTCCTTTAAAATGTAATAATATACACATATAATAGTATACCACATTATAAAAGAGAATTTCAAGGATTTTTCATTCTTTTTTATTGTGCCCCGTTATCATTCCGAAAATTGCTCCCGCAAGAGGCATAACAGCGGAAAATCCGAACGCTATCGCAAGCTCTTTCGGTGTCAGCGGTGCGTTTGAGAAAACGCTTGCCAACGGAGGAAAATACATAGAAGCAAATATTATAGCGGCTGAAAAAAGAGCGGCAAGAATAAGCTTTGGGTTGTTTTTGAAATTAACGGTAAAAATGTTCTTTTCTTCGCTCTTGCACTCAAAAACATGGAGAAGCTGTGACATAACAAGGGTGAATAAGGACGCTGTTCTCGCCTCTTCAATAGTAACGCCTGCGTGCAAGAAGAACGAAAAGCAACCGAGGGTGCATATTCCTATCATAATGCCGCGAAAGAAAATCTTTGCCATAAGTCCGCCCGAAAAGAAGCTTTCTTCCTTCGCCCTTGGCTTATGCTCCATAACATTGTCCTCGGCAGGTTCTACCCCGAGAGCTATTGCAGGCAGACCGTCCGTCACAAGATTGACAAGAAGTATCTGCGTAGGGATAAGCACAAGGGGAAGTCCCCCTATAATGCCGAAAAACATAGTTATAACCTCGCCGATATTGCAGGAAAGCAGATATCGGACGAATTTTCTGATATTCATATAAATCGCTCTGCCGTTCTTGACTGCTCCGACAATTATCGCAAAGTTATCGTCAAGAAGAATAATATCCGCCGCCTCTTTGGTGACATCTGTTCCCGTTTTGCCCATTGAGATGCCGATGTCCGCCTCTTTTACGGCAGGAGCGTCGTTAACTCCGTCGCCCGTCATAGCGACGATATGCCCCTTTGAGCGAAAAGCGCGGACGATACGCAATTTGTCGGCAGGGGATACTCTTGCGAAAACCGAAATATTTTCAATCTTTGATGAAAGCTCGTCGTCGGAAAGGGTTGAAAGCTCCGCGCCCGTTATAGCCTCGTTTTTATCCATAAAGCCTGCTATGCCTGCTTGTTTTGCAACGGCAAGAGCGGTCTTTGGGTGGTCGCCCGTAATCATAACGGTTTTTATGCCTGCTTTTTTGCAGAGTCTTATCGCTTTTTTTGCTTCTTCGCGAGGAGGGTCAATCATTCCCGCAAGACCTAAAAACACCATTCCTCCGTCAATTTCAGCCACATTTGAGCTTCTCTTTTTTGCAAAGGCAAGAACTCTCAATGCCGAATTTGAAAAATTATCGTTGACGGAAAGTATCTCGTCTTTCAGCTTTTTGGTGAGTGGTACCTCTCCGCCGTCTGTCATAATATGGGAGCATTTTTGCAGAACTGCGTCAAGAGCGCCCTTTGTAAAAGCTATCGTTTCGTTGGTGGGGAGCTTTGCAAAAACGGTCATAATGCGTGTTTCGCTTTCAAAGGGAATTTCTTTCACACGGCGGTACTTTGATGAAAGCTTTTCTTTTGTGATACCGCCCTTTGCCGCCGCAACAAGAAGCGCGGTTTCTGTCGGGTCGCCCTCGGTGTGCCATTCGCCGTCCGATGAGATTTTGCCGCGCTCTCTTGTCGAGATATCGTTTTCGGTTCTTATTTCTCCGTTATTGCAGATGACGGAGCAGGCAAAAAATTCTTCAAGGGTTTTTTCGCTCTTGGGGTTAATTGATTTTCTCCCAAGCTTGATTTCGCCTGAAATTTTATACCCTTTGCCATATATATCGTAAATATTACTATTTGTATATATTTTTGTAACTGTCATTTTGTTCTCGGTTATAGTTCCCGTTTTGTCGGAGCAAATAACAGAAACGCAACCGAGCGTTTCAACCGAGTGAAGCCGCTTGACAAGCGCCTTTTGTTTCATCATTCGGCTGACGGCAAGTGCGAGGGCTATGGTCACGGCGGCAGGCAAGCCCTCGGGGATAGCGGCGATGGCGATTGAAATGCCCGTAAGAAGCATTGTGAAGATTTCTTCGCCCTTTAAAATACCCGTGACGGCAACGATAAAGCATATTATTATGCAGATGAGTGCGAGGACTTTTCCGAGTTTGCCGAGCCGTATCTGTAAAGGCGTCTGACTTTCCACCGCCTCGGAGAGCATACCCGATATCATACCCGTCTGAGTGTTCATTCCCGTTGCTATAACCTTTGCAATGCCGTTTCCGCGGGTAATTACGCTGCCCGAATAGACAACCTCCGCCTGACCTGTTGCGTTGTTAAGCACATTTCCTTTACAGACGCATTTTTCTACGGGAACGCTTTCACCCGTCAGAACAGACTCGTCGGCAAAAAGTCCCGATACTGAAATGAGAACAGCGTCGGCAGGAACCTTGTCGCCTGCTTCAAGAAAGATGACATCGTCGGGGACAAGCTCTTTTGCAGGGATAACCGACAGCTTTTTGTCACGGTAACACTTTGCTGTCGGCGAGGTGAGGGCAGTGAGAGCCTCAAGGGTTTTCTCCGCTTTGTACTCCTGAACAAAACCGAGTATAGCGTTTAATAATACAATAAGTATAATTGTTACAGCGTCGGTGTATTCTTCAAGAAACACTGAAATTACCGTTGAAACAAGCAAAATCAGCGTCATTACATCTCGGAACTGCCCTAAAAATATTACAATGGGTTTATTTTTCTTTTTTTCGGCGAGAACATTCTCTCCGAACTGCTTCAAGCGTTCCGAAGCTTGCTCAGTTGATAGTCCATATTGTATATTTTCACTTATATTATACTTATTGTTTAGCATATCTGCCTCCGAAATTATAAAGAGAAGATGTCCCCAAAATTTTTGATTGATACACTATATGCCGCAACATTTTTAAAAAGACCTTGCAAAACCGTTTGCAAGGTAGTATAATATATGTGTTGAAAATCACTTTGAAAGGAAGTAATTATG
>CALZLD010000165.1 GCA_945788225.1 uncultured Clostridia bacterium | reverse complement strand
CGGTAGTGGGACTGCAAGCAGAAAAATCTGTAAACAAGGGGGTTGTATCCCTTTTCTTCAAGGAGTGAAACGGTCAGGAATTCGCCCTTTGACTTGCTCATCTTTCCGCCCTCGGTGTTAAGGTGGTGAACATGGAACCAGTAGTTGCACCACGGGTGTCCGAGATAAGCCTCGCTCTGAGCGATTTCGTTTGTGTGGTGAGGGAATGCGTTGTCAATTCCTCCGCAGTGAATGTCAAGATATTCGCCGAGATATTTCATACTTATGCAGGAACATTCAATATGCCAGCCGGGGTACCCCGTTCCCCAGGGGCTTTCCCATTTAAGCTCCTGACTGTCAAACTTTGATTTTGTGAACCAGAGAACAAAGTCCGCCTTGTTTCTCTTGTTGTTATCTTCTTCTACTCCCTCGCGGACGCCTACTGCAAGGTCCTCCTGCTTGAAGTCGCTGAAAACATAGTATTTGTCAAGCTTTGAGGTGTCAAAGTAAATATTTCCGCCTGCCTCATAAGCATAGCCCTTTTCGATAAGAGAAGAAATAACCTTTATAAATTCGTCGATACATTCCGTTGCAGGCTTTACAACATCGGGAGTTTTTATGTTAAGCTTTGCGCAGTCGGAAAAGAAAGCGTCGGTATAGAACTTTGCAATTTCCATAACGGTCTTATGCTCTCTCTTTGCGCCTTTGAGCATCTTGTCGTCGCCTGTGTCGCCGTCGCTTGTGAGGTGTCCCACATCGGTGATGTTCATAACTCTCGTCACATCATATCCTGCATAACGAAGATATTTTTCAAGAATATCCTCCATAATATAGCTTCTCAGGTTTCCTATGTGAGCATAATGATAAACGGTAGGTCCGCAGGTATACATAGATACCTTTTTTTCGTTCTTGGGTATAAAATCCTCTTTTTTGTGTGAAAGACTGTTGTATAATTTCATTCTTATCATCTTCCTTCTCTTTCATTCATTTTTTTCTCAAGCTTTTCAATACGCATAAGATGTCTGCAAAGCTCCTGAGAAACAGGGTCGGGAATGTGTATCTGGTCAAGGTCTGTTTTTGTTACCTTCTTGCCGTTGCATTTTGCAAGCCTTGCGGGCGCTCCCACAGCGGTACAGTTCGGCGGAACCTCGTGCAGAACTACTGCGTTTGCGGCAATTTTCGCTCCGTCGCCAACCTTAAAAGGTCCTAAGATTTTCGCACCTGCTCCGACCATAACATTATTGCCTAAAGTGGGGTGACGCTTCCCCGTATCCTTGCCCGTTCCGCCAAGGGTTACGCCCTGATACAAAAGGCAGTTGTCGCCGATTTCGGTGGTTTCTCCTATTACAACGCCCATTCCGTGGTCGATAAAAAGTCCCTTGCCGATTTTTGCTCCCGGGTGAATTTCAATCCCTGTCAAAAATCTTGCAAACTGAGAAACAGCTCTTGCAAGAGTTTTAAAGCCGCAGGTATAAAGCTTATGAGATATGCGGTACATAATCACAGCGTGAACGCCCGAATATGTCAGCATTATCTCAAATCCGCTCCTTGCGGCAGGGTCGCGCTCCTGTATCGAACGGATATCCTCTTTAATTACGCTTATTATATTGAGCATAAAAATTCTCCTCTATGAAAAAATAATCGCCCCTATGGCAAAGGCCACAGGAGGCGACTTTACGAATTCAAAGCCACGGTTCCACTCCGTTTCGGTGCATTTTGCACCCTTTAAGCCTTTAACGCAGGTTTACGCAAGAAGATACTGTTATTCACCCCTTGAGCTGACAGCCGCACTTCACACCCGACGATAATATGCCGTTACACCAAAAAGGCACTCTCTTTGATTACCGCAATGGATATTACTCTGACTGCTACGCTTTTATCATATATACTTTATTATATGTCAAATCAAGACTTTTTGCAAGACCTTTTTAAAAATTACTTTGCGCTGATATATTTTCTCATCTGCCAGAGATAGCGCACGCCCGATATTACGGTGAGTATCGCAGAAATTCCTATAAGTGCAAAGCATATATACGCTCCGATATTGAAAAGATTTGCCGAGAGAATTTCCGTTGCCGATACGCAAAGCTGTAAGAAAAGATAGATATAAACAATAGCCACCATCGTGAACGCGGTCTTAAGCTTGCCCCATATATCCGCGGGAACGACAACTCCCTTGCCTGCGGTGACAAGACGAAGCCCCGAAACCATAAACTCTCTTGAAATAATAATGATAACTGCAACTATTAAAAACAACTGCCACACATTTCCGCCGATTGAAAGAAAAGGAAAGGCACTTTCGCTTTTATAAAGCATACATACAAGCGCCGCCATAACGAGTATCTTATCGGCAAGAGGGTCTAAAAACTTTCCAAAGTCGGTGACAAGATTGTTCTTTCTTGCAATATATCCGTCAAGACAGTCTGTAACGGACGCTATAACGAAAATAAGCGCCGCAACAAAATAATGAAACGGAAAGCCCACAAGCGCCGCTACGGCAAAAAACGGAACAAGTATTACCCTTAACAGAGTGAGTTTATTCGGCAAATTCATCAGATAACCTCTCCAATCAGATCATAGTCCATAGTATCGTCTATGCGCACGGCAACAAACTGCCCCATCGCGAGTTTGTTTTCACTTGTAAAGAAAATCTTTCCGTCAATGTCGGGAGCGTCCGCCGCTGTTCTTCCGAAGTAACATTCGGCGTATCTGTCAAAGCCTTCTACAACCGCCTCGACAATTTTTCCCATCATTTCCTTGTTCTTCTGTTCGGATATGATATTCTGCAACTCCATTATGTTGTCGGCTCTCTGCTGTCTTACTTCCTCATCAACCTGAGGTGACATTTCAGCCGCCTTTGTTCCCTCTTCTTCTGAATAGGGGAAGCAGCCTAATCTGTCAAACTTTGTTTCTTTAACAAATTCGGCAAGCTCCTCAAACTGCTCCTCTGTTTCTGTCGGGAATCCTGTTATAAGAGTAGTTCTCAAAGTCACACCGGGGACTTTCTCTCTTATCTTTTTCATTAAAGCAGAAAGGAATTCCTTATCGCCCTTTCTGTTCATCTTCTTTAAAATATCCCCGTTGACATGCTGAATGGGAACATCAATGTACTTTACTATTTTATCCTCTTTTGCCATAA
>CALZLD010000164.1 GCA_945788225.1 uncultured Clostridia bacterium | reverse complement strand
CGTCAGCCTTTGTTTGACGATATTCTCTATGCAATAAAGTCAAAGAAGTATATGAAGATAGTCAAGGTATCGTTCTTCTATCAGCTTTACATAATGCTCTGGTCGATGCTTTTTGTTATCCCGGGAATAATAAAGTCCTTTGAATACTTCCTTGTACCTTATATCATCGCAGAAAACCCTGATATTCCCAAAGAGCGTGTATTTGAAATAAGCAGGAATACAATGGAAGGCGAAAAGATGAACTGCTTTATCTTAGGGCTTTCATTCATCGGCTGGTATCTTCTTGCTATGCTTGCAACAATGATGACATTCGGTCTTGGCTCGATTTCTATTTACTTCCTTACTCCCTATGTCAGCGCAACCTTTGCTGAATTTTATGCTTGTATGAGAGAAAAGGCTCTCACAAACGGCTTTGCTACACCGGAAGAACTCATAGGCTTTGAAAATTAAATTTTAAGGAGGCTGTTTTATGGAAGCGAGATTTAAAAAGTACATTGCAGAATTTATCGGAACATTTATTCTTGTCCTTTTCGGATGCGGTTCTGCGGCGCTCACGGGCGGAATAGACGGAGTATTAGGCATTGTGGGAATTGCTCTTGCGTTCGGTCTTGCAATAGTTGCGGCGGCTTATGCGATAGGTCATATTTCCGGCTGTCATGTCAATCCTGCCGTTTCGCTCGCTATGCTCATTGACGGTCAGCTTTCGCTCATAGACTTTTTGGGATACATCGTCGCGCAGTTTCTGGGGGCTTCGGCGGCCGGAAGTGTGCTTTTCTTCATTATCAAGAACTGCTCTGCGCTAAACATCTTTGAAACAGGTCTCGGCGCAAACGGCTACGGCGCTTTGTCTTATGTAGGAATTTCTCTTGACGGAGCTTTTGCCGTTGAGCTTATACTCACCTTTGTGTTTGTGATGACTATTTTCGGAGTTACTTCAAACGAAAAGACCGCTCCCCACGCAGGACTTATAATAGGTCTTACCTTAACATTCGTTCACATACTCGGTATTCCTCTTACGGGAACATCCGTAAACCCTGCAAGAAGCTTTGCTCCCGCAATTCTTCTCGGCGGAGAGGCTCTTTCTCAGCTCTGGGTGTTTATTCTTGCTCCTCTTGCAGGAGCGGCGTTGGCGGCGCTTATCTGGCACTTCTTATTCAAGGACAAAGTAAAGAAAGAAACTGCCACAAATCCCGCAACAAAGAAAACAAAAAAGAAGTAATCTTTTAAAAAGTACCGTACTTGAAAAAAGTACGGTACTTTTTTATCGAATAAATGTGGGTGTTATGCCAAAAATATCCTTGAAAAAAGATTTATGCGGTGATATAATTGTTACAATAGGTTATATCAGAACAGGAGCTTTTATTATGGATATTATAAAAAAATCTCCTTTTCCCGAAAAGGTTGGAAACGCTGATTTTATAGACGAACCTCTCGTGTCTGTCGGGCAGTATTTCGGCAATAGGGTTTTTATAAATCCCGTATATTACAACAACGGGATAAGCGGAGCTATATCGGATATGAAGCTGAGAAAATCGGTTGTTGAGCGTCTTGAAAACGCTCTTGACAATCTGCCCTGCGGACTGACTTTTAAGATATTTGACGCCTGGCGTCCGATAGAAGTTCAGCAGGCGCTTTTTGACAGCTACTATGAGAAAATATCATCGGAGCACCCAGAGTATTCCGAGGATGAACTTATAAAAGAGGCAAGGAAGTTTGTTTCAGTTCCGTCATACGACGAGTGTAACCCCTCTGTTCACAACACGGGCGGAGCAGTAGACTTGACGGTAGTATGCAAAGAGAGCGGAAAGGCTCTTGATATGGGGACTGAGTTTGACGATTTTTCAGAAAAAGCGAACACCTGTTATTTTGAAGAAAATTTCAATAAGGAAATCGCAGAAAACCGTCGGATACTCTATTATGCGATGACAAACGCGGGCTTTACCAATCTTCCGACAGAATGGTGGCATTATGACTTCGGAACAGCCTTCTGGAGTTTTTATACAGGCAAGCCTGCGATGTTCAAAGGGATACTGAATAAATAAAAACGGAGAATGATACAGATGAAGAAAACGCAGAGAAAAAGAAGTATGCAATCCATTACCGTTATGCTGTTTGTAATAACATTGCTGATATGGGTTGTGTTATTGTTCCTTAAAATTATTTTATGGGGTATAAGTGCAGAGGAGCTTATCGAGGATATAATCTCTAATATACTCGGAATACTGCCTCCTATGCTGATATTCAACTTTATCTATGAATATCTCACAAAGGACCATATCGCCGACGAAATAAGCGAGCAGATAACAAAAACTCTTCTCGGAAATTCGGATTCCATAGAAGGCTTCAACACAAAGGACAAGATAAGATTTGTCAAGAACACGATAGGCTCTCTTGTGGGACAGGATTCGGCTGAAATGGTAAACGCAGTAGTTGAGCCATACATAACAAACCAATACAACATAAGGACTTTTTTCAAATATACCATTATTCTGAGAGATTACAGCGAAAGCAACCTGTTCAGCTCTGACGAATATATGAAGATATATGAAAATTTCAAGTACAAGAAAAAGTATATCGACGAGGGCTCTCTTCCAGAACAGCTTCACATTGCGTTTATATATAAAAACCACGAGCTTGACCTTGCGCTGAGAAACCGCAGATACATATTCCAGGAAAATTTATCTGTCGCCGAAAAGGAGCTTAACGCTCTTATCGCCCTTTCGGACGAGGAAAAGCTGAGATTTGTCAAGAATGAAATGTGTATGTCGATGTATATTGACGAAAGAGTGGCGGAGATTAAGAATGTCACCATAGACGAATCGGGAATTGACATTGAGTACGAGTCTCACCATGACAAAGGCATTGACTCGCACAGCGTTGAGATAAACTTTGCTATGCCTCAGTTAAAGGGCTACGGCGAATTTCTTGTCAGCATAACAGAGCCTACATACTCCCCTATAATTCAGCTTTCATATCCCGAAAGCACAATGAATGTCACTGCGTTTTCTTTCCTCAACGACGGCGATGAGTCCTCTGTCGAGCAGGCAACGCACAATATCGGAAACTATGAATTCTGTATCCGCGACAAATGGATATATCCTATGAGCGGAGTGGTATTTATGATAAACGACAAGGATAATAAA
>CALZLD010000163.1 GCA_945788225.1 uncultured Clostridia bacterium | reverse complement strand
CCGCTTCTCTTGCCGAATTTATATCCGCCGCTATCTGCTCTTGTGTAAGTTTAAGCGTTGTCGTGTTCTGTTTTTCAGTTTCGGCTATAAGATATGTTGCAAGGCGCTTGTCAAGGCTTAAAAACAAAATCTGTTGCATTGTCCACATAACATCGGAAAAGCGCTTTGCCGACAGTTCATAGGTATAACAGCGCACATAAATGTTATTATTGATAAGCTTTGAAAACACCGACGCCGGAACGATGAGAAGCTCGGTATCCTCTGCGGCTGAAAGCTCAGACTGAAAGGTTATATGCGAAAGCACGCAGGACGCGGCAAGCACGCAGGTCTCGCCCTTGCCGAGATAGAAAAGGGTTACCTCCTTGCCCTCGTCGGATAAGAGATAGAGCTTGATTTTGCCCGATATAATATACACCATTCCGAGACAGTTCCTGTCGCAGCTGTGAATAGACTCGCCCTTTGAA
Source organism: uncultured Clostridia bacterium (assembly GCA_945788225.1). Taxonomy (GTDB): domain Bacteria; phylum Bacillota; class Clostridia; order Oscillospirales; family Ruminococcaceae; genus RGIG4131. Next base: position 2,755 of record CALZLD010000163.1, on the reverse strand, counting down.
TACTTTCTCGTTACCGCCGAGGAAGCGACCAGCTGTTTTTCTTGCTCCAAAAGCTTGTCCCAGTATGGAAAATCCGTGAGATACCGTTTCATTTTGTCCTCCGTTATAAAAAATGCACTGATTTAATTATATGCTGTTTTGTGCTTTATGTCAATAAGGAGGTCGCCCTAAAAGGTTCCGACATAGCCGACAACAAAACCACGCAATATCCCTTGACTTCATGACAAATTTTAGGTACAATAAAAAGATACGGATACACCGTACAATACTTTATCAGAGGGACAGAAATATGCATACAGAATTTTTAATGGGCAATGCCGCAATAGCTATGGGTGCCGTGGCGGCAGGACTTAATCTTATATCGGGTTACCCCGGTACTCCGTCCACGGAGGTGCTTGAAACTACCGCAAAGAAAAACACGGGCAACATATATGTTGAATGGTCTGTCAATGAAAAGGCGGCTCTTGAGCTTGCGGCAGGTGCGGCATACAGCGGCGCAAGGACGATGGTCACTATGAAACAGGTGGGACTCAATGTAGCGTCCGACCCGCTTATGAGTCTTGCTTATGTGGGCGTAAAGGGCGGTATGGTAATAATGGTTGCTGACGACCCGGGACCGATTTCTTCTCAGACCGAGCAGGATACCCGTCATTTTGCGGCGTTTTCAAAGCTCCCCTGCTTTGACCCGTCAAGCGTTCAGGAAGCTTATGATATGATAGGGGACGCATTTGAGTATTCCGAGAAATATCATACTCCCGTCCTCTTCCGCCCCACAACAAGGGTATGTCACGGTTATGCCTCAATAAATGTAAAGGACAGCGAGGAATACCTTGTCAACACCCCCGAGGGCTTTATCAAGGATTCGTCAAAGTGGGTAATCTTCCCAAGGCTTTCGTATAATAATCATATAAAAATCGAACAGCGCAACGAAGAGTTGTCCGATGTTTTTTCACAATATGACAAGAATATAATTATTCCCGCAACGGATAATTCCTGCAAAAAGGGAATTGCTACTCACGGAATAAGCTTTTCGTATGTTATGGAGGCTCTTTCGGGACAGAACGCTCCGAGAATAATGAAGGTCGCAACGCCTTTTCCGTTCCCCGAAAAGCTTGCAGTTGAATTTTTAAGCGGACTTGACGAGGTGCTTTGTATAGAAGAGCTTGACCCCGTTATAGAAAAAGAGCTTACATATATCTGCGGAAAGTACGGTCTTTCCGTTAAAATAAAAGGAAAGCTCACCCACGATGTGAAACCTGCGGGCGAGAACAGCTGTAAGAGCGTTTCTGAAAATCTTTCGGAATTTTTAGGTCTTGTGCCGACAAAAGCCGTTGAAAGAGAAACTCCGCCACAGCTTCCTGTCCGTCCGCCCGTTTTGTGCGCAGGCTGTCCTCACAGAGCGTCATTCTTTGCGGTAAAGGAAGCTATGAAAGGCAAGAAAACCGCTTTTTGCGGAGATATAGGATGTTACACCCTCGGAAACGCGATGCCTCTTGATATGGTGGATACCTGTCTTTGTATGGGAGCAGGCGTGAACATAACGCAGGGTATCGGAAAGATAGAGCCTGACACTACCTGCTTTGCTTTTGTCGGAGACTCCACATTCTTTGCGTCGGCTATAACGGGGGTTGTCAACGCGGTATATAATCAGGCGGATATGACGCTTGTCGTTCTTGACAACTCGACAACGGCGATGACAGGTCATCAGCCTCACCCGGGAACGGGAAGAACGATGATGGGCGAAATAGTCGAAAAGGTGGATATCGAAGCTGTTCTTCACGGTATCGGAGTGAAGACGGTTGAAACCGTAAATCCTTTGGAACTTTCAAAGGCTGTTGACTGCGTAAAGCGCGTTTCTTCAGAAAAGGGAGTAAAGGCTATCATATTCCGCTCGCCTTGCGCTGTGCTTATCAAGCCGTCTATGCCCGTTAGCGTTGACGAAAATAAATGTGTTCAGTGCAAAAAGTGTATAAATTCACTCGGTTGTCCCGGAATAGTTATAAAAGAGGGAAAAGTGTGCATAGAGCAATCACTCTGTACGGGTTGCGGTCTGTGCAAGCAGGTTTGTCCCACAAAGGCAATTATGGGAGGTGAGCGCGATGAATAAGAATATACTTCTCTGCGGAGTGGGCGGTCAGGGAATTGTCCTCACTTCAAAGCTCATCGCCGCCGCCTCAATGGCAAAAAATATACCCGTTATGAGCGCTGAAACTATCGGAATGGCGCAGAAGGGCGGAAGTGTTTTCAGCTTTCTTAAAACGGGAGAAAATCTTTACTGCCCGATGTTTTCAGAGGGTACGGCGGACCTTATTATCGGCTTTGAACCTGCCGAGGCTGTCCGTATGTTACCTTATCTTAAAGCGGACGGCACCGTTATTGTAAATTCTCACCCGATTATGCCCGTTACGGCGGCACTTAACGGAGGAGCATACAACGGCGGAGAAATGATAGCTTATCTTAAAGCGAATGTGAAAAATATTTTTGTTCTTGACGGAGATGAAATCTGCCGAAAGATAGGCTCGCCCAAGGTGCTTAATATGGTTATGCTCGGCGCGGCGGTAAAAAGCGGTTGTCTGCCATTTACCCTTGACGAAATCAAGGAAACCGTTCAGAAAACCGTCAACCCTAAGTTCTATGAGCTTAACTGCAAGGCTCTTGACGAGGCTGAAAAGCTTTTTTAGAAAAATATATGAAAGGAATTCATTGTTATGAGAATTTCCGAAACGCAACTTAAACTTGTAAACAGCCGTATCGA
>CALZLD010000162.1 GCA_945788225.1 uncultured Clostridia bacterium | reverse complement strand
AGCCGATGGAAGCTTTTCAAGAAGTTTGCCAAAGCCTATTCTTTCGATAATAATTATAACTCCAAAATAGAGTCCCCATATAACAAAGTTCCAACTTGCGCCATGCCAGAGTCCTGTCAACGCCCATACTATAAGCAAATTTCTGATAGTTTTTGCAAGTCCTTTTCTGTTTCCTCCCAAAGGGATATATACATATGACCTGAACCAGCTTCCCAGCGTTATATGCCATCTTCTCCAAAATTCGGAAATACTTTTCGACATATATGGATGATCAAAGTTTCCGGGGAAATTAAACCCGAGGATTTTACCGAGTCCTACCGCCATATCGGAATAACCCGAAAAATCAAAATATATCTGAAAAGTAAACGCAAGTATCCCAATCCATGCCGTTGCAGCAGATATTTCGGAATATTCCATCACCTTAATATTTGTCCATATCAAACCAATATTATTTGCAAGAAGAACCTTTTTGGATAATCCCTTTACAAAAAGGGCGATGCCTTCTGCTCCTTTGTCGACATTTATCTTTCTTGTTTCAATTTCTTTTTGAACATCTTCATATCTTACAATAGGTCCAGCAACGATCTGGGGAAACAGAGAAACATATGAAGAAAAATTTATAAAGCTTTTCTGGACTTTAATATTTCTTCTATAAAGATCTATAGTGTATGACATACTCTGAAATGTAAAGAATGAAATACCTATCGGAAGGTCAACTCTCTTTTCGTTAAGACCAAGATGAAAGACGCTGTTAACAACTCTGTTAAGTCTTACCACAGGGTTTATAATATTCATACTGAATACTGAATTGACGGTATCAATTATAAAGTCGCTGTATTTAAATACAGCAAGCAAACCGACATTCATGATAACAGACACCAAAAGGCATATTGTCCTCTTTTTTTGGTCATCATCATATTTATTCATTATTATGCCTGCGGTATAGTCAATAACGGTTGACAAAAGCATAATAAAAACACAAATCGGTTCTCCCCATGCATAAAACAGAATACCTGAAATAAAAATAATAAGATTTTTAATCTTTGTAGGAGAGATGAAATATAAAATCATGACAACAGGCAAAAAGACATATATAAATGTCAAGCTAGAAAAAACCACTTACTCTCCTCCTTTATAATTAATCTCAGAAATAATTTGTCGGTATTCCTCGGGTGTAAACATTGAATTAAGAATATCAAGCATACCGGAAACAGATAATAACTCAGGCAGACCAAGATGTTTCAGTAATTTTTTTCTTTTTAAAGAAGAATCCTTTCTGCCTGAAAAACCATCATTATATAAATCCAACCTTGTTATCTTAGACGCATCATCGTCCCTTTGAGAAAAAACTACTCCTGCTTTTTTGAAAGCGTCAAGTATTATTTCGGGGTCAATACCCTCAACTCCTAATTTTCCTTCTTTTGAAGCCTTTTCCTTTCGTCTTTCTTTGCCAAAGACATCTGGAATATAAACATTGATTATTTTTCCATCAACAGAGCCTTTAAGATAATTTCTTATTTTAAATCCTGCCGAATCGGAATCTGTAAGAATAATTATACCTGTCTTTAATGCATACGCTCTTATCAAGGACATTTTTTCTTTATCTTTAAATATTCCAAATCCGTCAGTTACAATTATAACTCCATCAATAACAGAACTGAGCTTTATTTTATCATATTTTCCTTCAACGATAATAGCCTGCTCAATGTGTATCAAAATATCCTCAATCCTTTTCAGAAACCATTTCTACTATTGCCTTTTCAAGAATAATCCTTCCGTCCGTTTTTGACGATTTAAGTTCAGAATCGGTATCAGCAAGTATTTTTATACATTTTCTGAGATGTCTTATATTTATTTTCCTGCAATCCCTGAAAGCGTATTCTACCGCAAATTTTCTATTTGCTTTATATCCGAAATCTGACATAACATCGGTCGGATAAAATCCCCTTACAACAGCCAGAGACGCTCTGTACATATCCATAAACGACATTGTAATAGCCGCCAAAACAGCAATAGGCTCCGCTCTTTGATAGAATAGTTCATCCAAAAGAGCAAGGGCTCTTCTTTTATTAAAGCTTACTACCGCTTTGGATAAGTCAAAAGCATTGCTGTTAAATTGTCTTGACACTAAAGAATCAATATCTTCTTTTGTTATTTCTCGTCCCATTGCATAAGAAGTCAATTTTGCAATCTCACCTGAAATCATAATTTGGTCAGAAAGACAAAGTTCTGCGATATATTCGGCGTTCTGCTTTGATATACTGCATCCGCCTTTTTCCACGGACGAAATAATCGTTTTGGAAAGTTCAGCAGGTGTTTTAATCGAAAATTCGCAGGTATCACCTTTTTTTGAGATAAAATCAATAATCTTTTTATTTTTTGCAGTAGGAAATTTCTTTCCTCCATAAATATCTATGGCTGTATTATAAAATATAATCACAGTTGTATCGGGAACATCTTCAAGAATCTTTAAAAGATAATTAAGTTCTTCAGAATTAAGTTCTTCTGCATTAAGGTCGTTTACGGTAATACAAACATAAGGAGCAAATACAGGCAAAGCTTCAACCGTGTCTGCAAAAGTGCTCAAATCCATATTTTTTCCAATAAATTTATGTAAATTATAAATGACATCATCATCCGAAACAAGCTTTTGAACAAGTCTTTTTGTATATTGTTCTATTGACATTATATCTTTTCCATAAAAATAATAAACAGAGGAGTATTCCTCTTTTTTTAATTTTTTTGCAAGTTCCGTACTGTTTAATGCAGACATTATATATTCACCACCTTGACTTTTTCACCATCGCATATAACCGTGTATCCTATATCATCACCACAATCAAGCATATATCCGCTTCTTACCGACGGCGGTTGTTTTTTAAAAGCAACAACAGAGTAATTTTCATCCTCAAAAGATGAATTTACAGCATATAAAAAAGAAAAATCATTATAAATTATATACACATTCTCACTACAGATATTTATTTTAATATCATTATAATCTATTACTATATTATTATGTCCATAAACATTCGGACTACATCCTAAAATACGCACATCTTTCGGAAATCCTGATTTATCAGCAATATATACTGTCTCGCATGATATATCATACAAAACACTATCATATGATGACGAAAAATATTGCGGAGAAGTAGTAAGAATAAGAGCATCAATATTTTTCAACCCATTATTTGAAAGATATTTATAAACAGCATCCACCTGATTT
>CALZLD010000161.1 GCA_945788225.1 uncultured Clostridia bacterium | reverse complement strand
TTGCGGACGAAATTATCCTCTATGAAAACGAGCCTATCGTGGCGGCCTTTCATTCCCTTTCGGGCGGAGTGACTGAAAGCGCCGAGGATATATGGGGCAACAGTATGCCCTATCTTGTTCCCGTTGACAGCTCATCGGACGAAGAAATTTCAAGCTATAAAGAAAGCTACACCTTTACGCCCGCCGAGATAAAAGCAAGGCTCAGCACCTATTGCAACGCGCATTTTGACGGCAAAGAGGCGGAATGGTTTACCGTTACCGAAAGGACAAATTCGGGAGCGGTACTTGAAATAAAAGCAGGCGACAAAACCCTTTCGGGAATGGAATTCAGAACGGCGCTTTCTCTGCGTTCTCCTAACTTTACAATAAACTTTAACGGCGAGGATTTTGTAATAATCACAAAGGGCTACGGTCACGGAGTGGGAATGAGCCAGTACGGAGCAAACTCAATGGCAAAGAACGGCGCGACATACCGTGAAATACTTTCACACTATTATCCCGGAACGGAGATTGCCGAAACGGTATAAAATTTCATCATAACGCTCATTAAGTTTTTCTCTTGATGAGCGTTTTCGTTTGCTTTTTTACTTACACTATGCTATAATGTTCTGAGTAAGTATCGAAAGAGGTGGTATTTTGGCGAAAAATCTCAGAATAAAGATAATTTTGCTCATTGTCGGCTCGGCTGTTGTTATGGGCGGACTTTTTGCCGAATACCTGAGCATAATAAAATCACCCGATGTTTCCCCCGTCACCGTCGACTACGCAACGGTTATCCTTGCCCTTTCGGCAATAGCCGTGCTTGTCGCCTCGACGATGATTACAATAAATGTTATGCTCTCTCACCAGAAAGGGCTTATCCTCAATAATGAGCGACTCAAAGCCGTCACCGAAAATATCCCCGGCGGAGTTGTATGCTGTATGAATAACCCGAAATTCAAGGTGCGCTTTGTCAGCGATGGTTTTGTTGAAATGACCGGTTATACAAAAGAAGATATAGACCTTAAATTTGACGGCGAATTTTTCAAAATGGTCTTTCCGTCGGATAGAAAAGTCCTTGAAGCAAAGCTCCGCGAAAGCACCGACGGCTATTCGGTTTTTCAGTACCGTATGATAAAAAGCAACGGAGCGACAATTTGGCTTCTCGATAAGGGCAACCTTGTGGGAAAGGGCAAGCAGGACTCGCTCTATTACCGCGTTCTTACGGATATTACAGACCTTAAACTGACAGAGCAGGCTCTGATGAAAAGCAAGGCGGAGCTGAACCTCGTCAACGAGCGTTACAGAATAGTTCTCGACCAGTCGAACTATATTATCTTCGACCTCGACCTTGTTACAGCCAATGTCGCTTACTCCTCCAACTTTGAAAAGAAGTTCGGAGTTGCTCCGTCAACGAAGAATTTTCCGCAATGCTTTGTGGATGACGAAATGGTTCACCGCGACGATATAAAGCGTTTTCTCAGCTTTTTTGAGAAGATAAAGGACGGCGCCTCCGAAAAGGAAGAAGAAATCCGTCTTAAATCAAAAAACGGCGGATATTCGTGGTTTAATATCTGCGTTTCAACAATAAGCGGAGAAAATAATACGGTCATAAGAGCGATAGGCAGAATGGCGGATATTACAAGACAGCGCTCCGATTCGGCAAGAATACTGACAAAAAATCAGATAGACGAAAAAACAGGCCTGATGAATATGAACACCGCCTTTGAGTACATAAAAAACACCATAGACAACGACAAAACGCTTCCCGGAGCTTTAATGCTCATAGGAATATCGCCCGAAAGCGACGAGGTCGTTCCCGAATTTGCGTCAAGACTGCGCGACCTTTTCCGTTCCACCGATATTTTAGGCTATACCGATGAAAACAAGTTTATAGTGTTTATGAGAAACTGCAACCGCCAGCTTGTTGAAAGGCGGTCAAACGAGATATTGTCCGTGATAGACGAATTCGGAGGAGAAAAAAGCCGATACTGCGGAAATATAGGGGTATCGCTTTTTCCAAAGGACGCAGAAAATTCCCCCGATTTATACAAAAAAGCACAGCTCGCTCTTATTCATTCAGAGAATAAAAAAAGAGCGTGGTACTCTGTTTACGACGAAATTTAATGCTAAACTCACCGAACAAAGCTTATGTTCGGTGAGTTTTTTGTGCATTTATACAAACTTTTCAAAAATGAAATGACGAGAGAGAACACGAGAGAAAAAGAGCAAAACAGAGAGAAAATAAGAGAATAGCGAATATATATTAAAAATTCGGCAAAATTACTATTGACAGTTTTTTTTCAAACGGGTATAATAGCATTTGCGTGTCGAGGAATTATTCTCCCCTGATTTTTGAAAAGGGGGACTTGCGAGAATATAAATCCCGATGAAAAATATTATGGAGGAATAAAATATGTCTACATTTATGGCAAATGCGGGCAACATCACCCGCAAATGGTACATCTTAGACGCTGAAGGCAAGCCCCTCGGAAGAGTAGCCGCACAGGCTGCCGTTCTTCTCAGAGGCAAGCACAAGCCCACATTCACACCCAACGCTGACTGCGGAGACCATGTAATCATCATCAACGCAGAAAAGGCTGTTCTCACAGGAAGAAAGCTTGAACAGAAGAAGCTCCAGTGGCACACAGGCTGGATCGGCGGACTCAAAGAAGTCAAGTATTCAAAGCTTATGGCTGAAGAACCCGAAAAGGCTATGACTATCGCTATCGAAGGCATGCTCCCTCACAACACTCTCGGCAGAGCCGCTGCAAAGCGCCTCAGAGTCTACAAGGGTGCTGAGCACAAAAACGCAGCTCAGAAGCCTGAAGTTTATAATGTATAAGGAGGCAGCTTAAATGTACGAGTCAAAAGAAAAATATTGCTACGGCACAGGCAGAAGAAAGCATTCGGTTGCCAGAGTAAGAATGTATAAGGGCACAGGCAACATCACAATCAACGGCAGAAGCATCGACGATTATTTCGGACTTGAAACACTCAAGCTCATCGTAAGACAGCCTCTCGCTGTTACAGATACAGCAGAACAGTTTGACATTGTCTGCACAGTTGCAGGCGGCGGCGTAACAGGTCAGGCAGGCGCTATCCGTCACGGCATTTCAAGAGCGCTCCTCGTTTTCAACCCCGAGCTTCGTCCCGTTCTCAAGAAGGAAGGCTTCCTCACTCGTGACCCGAGAATGAAGGAAAGAAAGAAGTACGGCTTGAAGGCTGCTCGTCGCGCTCCTCAGTTCTCAAAGAGATAATTT
>CALZLD010000160.1 GCA_945788225.1 uncultured Clostridia bacterium | reverse complement strand
GGAGAAAAAGTAGGTCGCTGTTAAAGGCTCCAACGGAGCCGACAGCGAAACCTAAAATAAAAGCACTCGAAAGAGTGCTTAATCTTTTGCAAAACAAAAGAAAAGGGTATCTCACGATACCCTTTTGTTTGTTATCCGAAAATAAACGCCATAAAGTCGCTTTCTCTGTATTCGTAACCTCTTACGACATCGTCAATGCTGTAAGTTACCGAAAGTCGGACAGCCTTTTCGTTGCCGTTTTCATCAAGCTCGTAATATTTATAAAGATAAGTTACCGTGTCGTCGTTTGAATAGGTCGTTGCAAGCGGAGAAACCGTAACAAGCTTGTCTACCTCTTTTTTTGTCATATTGTAGGCTATTTTTTCACACTCAATGGGAGTCGACGCTTTCTGTCCCTTCCAGTTCTTTTTAAGCACCTTGAAATCGTAGTAGACAACGGACGATATTTTATCGCTTCCGTTAACTGTTACAAAAACCGCCCATTCAGGCATTTTTATTCCGCCGACCTTGATTTCCGACGACGCTTCATAAACATAATCATAATTGACAATGTCTTTGAGTGCGGTGTTCTGCGATGAAAGCTTTAAGGTAACGCCCGTGTTCTTTTCCGCCATTGCGATGCTCTTTCCAAGGTCGTTTTTAAGGTCTGAAGCAAGCTTTTTGCCCTCGTTGCCCTTAATAAGTCCCACGATAAAGAACACAAGCAGAGCGACAAGAACAACTACAATTCCTGCGCCTATTGTAATAAGAATAGCCTTTTTATTTGACTTTTCTTTCTTTTCGGGAGCCTTTTTCGCTCCGTTCTGTATATTGTCAAGCTCGTTGAATTCCATATCAGTTCCTCCTCTTAATAATCGGGGTTTACCTTATTTTAGCAAATTCCGCCAAAAAAGTCAAGCATACTGTTATAAATGACCTTTCTGCGACATTCTTTCAGCCGCAAGCATTACCCCGATTTTTCCGCTATGGTATGTAAGTCCGCCCTGCATATAAACGGCAAAAGGCTCTCTTATGGGAGCGTCCGCCGAAAGCTCGATAGAAGCGCCGCCCGTGAACGCCCCTGCCGCCATAATGACCTTGCTTTCATACCCGGGCATATCCCACGCGACAGGCGTAACAAACGCGTCAACGGGAGCGCCCGACTGTATGCCCTCGCAGAATGCGGTGAGGCGTTCTTCATTGCCAAGCTTTATGACGGTGACAATATCGCTTCTTGTTTCATCTTTTCCGGGCAGAGCCTCAAAGCCGAAGGACGAGAAAAGTTCCGAGGCGAAGGTTGCTGTCTTTACCGCCGAGGCTGTTGTCTGCGGAGCAAGGAAAATTCCCATAAACATTCCGCGCGACTGGTTTAAGGTACAGCCTACCTCTTTGCCCATTCCTACGCAGGTAAGGCGATATGCGCAAAGCTCCACATATCTTTTCTTTCCGACGATATATCCGCCCGTTTCGGCTATTCCGCCGCCTGCATTTTTAATAAGCGAGCCTACGCATATATCTGCGCCCACTTCTGTAGGCTCTCTTTTTTCGACAAATTCGCCGTAGCAGTTATCGACCATAACAATAACATCGGGGTTCTTTTCCTTGCAGGCTTTAATAATCTCTTCCATCTGAGAAATCGTTATTGCGGGGCGGAGAGAATACCCCCTTGAACGCTGAATATAGACTACCTTTGCACCCGACAATTTTTCGAGTATCTTTTCTTTATCAAAAGAACCGTCTTCTTTAAGGTCAACTTTATCATACTTCACACCGAAATCAGAGAGCGAGCCGTTCCCCTTTTCGCCCCTTATTCCGATGACTTCTTCAAGGGTATCATAGGGTGAGCCCGTTATGCAAAGAAGCGTGTCGCCCGTTCTTAAAAGTCCGAAAAGAGCTACGGTGAGTGCGTGGGTTCCCGAAACGAAATTGTGACGGACAAGTGCGTCCTCGGCTTTGAAAATATCGGCATAAACGGCGTCGAGAACATCTCTGCCCAAATCGTCATAGCCGTAGCCCGTACTGCCTTTAAAGCAAGCCTCGCTGACTTTATTTTTTGCAAAGGCATAAAGCACCTTTTCGGTATTGTAGGCTAAGATATCGTCAATTTCTGCAAAGGTATCCTTTGCCGATATTTCAGCCTTTTCTGCGGCTTGTCTTATCTTTTCGCTGATTGTAAACATTTTTTAAAAATCCTTTCGCTTTATATAAATATAGTCCTCGTATTTTTTCTCAAAACCTGCTCCCTCATAAAATGAAACGCGCTCGTCTTTTGCAAAGAGTAAGCACTCTTTATCATACAATTTTCTGAGGTGATATAAAAGCTTTCTTGCCTCGCCCTTTCCTCTGTTTACAGGGGAGGTTGCAATCATTCCGAAAAACGCAAAGGAGTCGCACTCAAAAAGCATTGTCGCCGTGGTTTTATTTAAAAGATACGCCTTTGAAACGCCGTGTCTTATGCGGTGAGAAGTATCCGTAAGCCACTCGGCATAGGAATTTTCAATGTCAAAACCCGTTTTGAGTATTGCGAAAACATCGTCAAGCTTTGGAGCGTCATTTACCGTTATATCTTCGCTCAAAGCATTTTCGGGGAAGGAAAAAAGCGTTCTTCTAACCTTGTCGTAGCCGTCAATATCAATGGGGATAGGGGTCTCAATCTCATCGGGAGAAAGGGTGCGAAGAAAAAACGAAAGCTCTTCAATGTCCCCGATATTCTCTGCTGAAATAACGACATTCGAGTTGAATTTTGAGATAATTCCCCCGTCCCCCATTGAATAAAATTCAAGAAAGTCATAGCCCGTGCCGTAGGCTTTATAGTGGGACAGAATTTTCTGCTCATAGTAGCTATCGGAAAGCTGTGGCAAAGAAAAAATACGCTCTATCATATATTGCCTATCTCACAAAGTACCGCTTTGCAAAGGTCAAGGCAGGCTTTTATATCCGCCATATCGGCAACGCAGGAGGGCGAATGAAGATAACGGCAGGGAACGGAAATAGCCATTGTCCTTACTCCGTCGCGGGAGATATGGATAGCTCCGCTGTCGTTTCCTCCCGCTACAACAGATTTTGTCTGAACGGGGATATTGTTCTTCTTTGCAGTATCAAAGGCAAGGCGGTAAAGCTCTCGGTCGTAAATCGTTGAACGGTCCATAAAAGAAACTACTGCTCCGCCTTTTTGCAGGCATACCTTTTTGTCTCCCTCGGAAAGAGGAATATCGGCGGCTGTTGTTGTTTCAAGGACTATTGCAATATCGGGGTTGACGGAAAACG
>CALZLD010000159.1 GCA_945788225.1 uncultured Clostridia bacterium | reverse complement strand
GCAAATTTCACTCCGCCCATACATTCTGCAACAAGCTTTACCTCGTCATCGTTTAAGATTGTGTCAATATCCTTGACGATTTTATCTGCATAAGGGCTGTCGGGAAAGTCCCTTATATCTAAAATGTACTTTATGTCAAGGTCTTTTCCTGCTTTTTTTATTATACTGTCCCTGTTGCGGTAGAAAAGCTCAACCGTTCCCGAACCGACAACTCCGAAACCTAAAACTGCTATTTTCATCATAAAAAATATCCTACTCTCCTGAAATTATTTTCAATTCAACAACGCCTCTCAGCCTTGAAAGAATGTTTTTTAGTCCCACAATATCCTGCGAATTTTCGGTAAGTCTCAAAGAAATCGTTACCGACGCAACGCTGTCAACGGGAATGCTCTGATTGACTGTCAGAATATTTGCGTTCAAAGAATGAAGATGTGATATAAACCCTGCCAGAACGCCTGGCTCATCGCGCAGAACGGTATAGATAGAAATTATCCTTTGCGTGAACTTTTCTTCATACGAATAAACATAGTCCTTGTATTTGTAAAACGCACTGCGCGATATGCCAACCGCCTTGCAAGCCGACGCGGAACTTTTTTCCTCGCCCGAGGCGATAAGCTTTTTTACCAGAAGGACCTTTTCAAATATTTCGGGCAATACGCACGAATCGACGACAATGAAACTGCTCCCTGCCGTTTCCTTCGGCATAATGTTCACCCCCTATAAACAGTTGTATTTAAGACAAATACAATTTTATCACAAAACACCTTGTCAAGTCAACTGTTAATTATACCAAAAACATTGCAGATATCCCGATAATTTATCAAAAATGACAAAAACGCCCGTCCGTTAAGACAGGCGTTTTTGCTTTGAAGAGTATGTGATATGACAAATAAGACTTAACGGGGTTCTCCTTCCCGTCTGTAATTATTCTAACACCTAAAAGGTTACAATTCAATAGCTTTGAGATTACAGTTTTATTACAAATCTCTGAAAAAGCTACAAAACAGTTACAATTCTTTTTATTTCGACAGATTGCTTATTGTTCCCAAAAAGAGAATTGTGCCCGATTTTCTATCTCTTATCGTGAAGACAAAGGGCTCGTCTGCGATAAACTCCTTTGTTTCCTGCGGTTCTACTGCCATACAACATTCGGTCACCACAACAACAGTAGCCGCCGCGGCTTTTGTTCCGCTTTCGTCAACTTCTACCTTCGCCTTGTGAAGAACATCGCTGACATAAAGATTTCTGTCGGGAGGAAGCTCGGCAATGCCCGTAAGGTCTGCGTCGTATTCCGAAAAAGCGTCCTTTACTCCGAGGGAAATAAGAATATCCCTGACAGAGAATGTTTCGGTTTCAAAGGTGAATTTAGGTATTGCAAGGATAGAAAGTTCCTCTCCGCCTGCTTTGTCAAGGGATGAGATAAGCTCCGATTTTTCTTCTTCTGACATTTTATTGAATATTTCAACTGCGTTCTGCTTTGAGCCGTCTTTGGCGACAAAAACCTGCATTTCAATGTTTCCTTCGCCGTAAGGGATACTTACTCCCTTTAAGCCATTAGTTTCAATATAGCTGTAACTCTTGCCGTACATTCTCATCATATCAACGGTTGTTTCACCTTTTGTTCCCGAAAATTGCCAATCGGTCGTGTTATCTTTTTCAAAAGGAGTAGACCACTTGCCCTCAAAGTAAACGGCATTGATAAGGAGCATTACTGTTTCATCGTCAAGCTCTTTGAGCATTTTTGGTATCATCTTGTTGGTCTTTTTTGAAATCCAGGAGTTTACCTTATCAACTGTCTTTGGGCTTTTAAAATCGGCATATTCGGCTTCTGCTTCATAGTAGTTTTTGAGTACCGAGATAAAATCTTCTTTGACGGGAGTACGCTTCTGAAAATCCTTGTCAACCCAGACAGAGTTTGCTGTCTGCAAAACGGCTTTTTTATCGGTAAAGCTATTCATTATTGCTGAAAATTCAGCGTTTCTTTCATCTCTGTCCGAGAGCGAAAGAAGTTCGTCAAGCTCTGTTTTTGTATTGCCGTTTGCGCCGTTTTCAAGCATAGAAAGAGCAATGTCAATGCTGTAAGGCGAGAAAAAAACATTGTCCTCACTTTGTAATTTATCATAGAGCATAAAGCCGAGGCGATTTACGGAGTCCGCCGCAGTATAGTCTGAATAATCGTTTTTCTGCTCCGTTGCGGAAATAGGTTTAACGCTTGGTTCGGCAGGCTCGGTGACGACGGGTTCTGTCACATCAGGCTCTGTGTCAACAGGCGGCATAGGAGCTACAGGCTGTTCTGTTGTCATAACGGGGTCCTCCTCAGGTAAAACGAATGAAGTCTTCGGGGTGCAGGCAGCAAGTGCCGATATACAAAGAACAAGTGCTATTATGGATTTTATCTTTCTCATAAAAATGTCCTCCTTCAAAAATGTCTTTCTGATAGTAATACAACAAAGATGAGGGAAATTTTTCAAAAAAAATTATGCTCTGCAAAAAATTTTTACAGAGCAGTATTTTACTACAATGAAAAGCTGTTGTAGGTTTCGCCGTCAAGGGTCTTCCATTCAAAAGCTTTTCCGTCAAAAATCATATAGCTATGGGGCGAATTTTCTTTCGGGATAGATACAGAGCCCGGGTTCATATAAATATAGGTATCGTGCTTTGTGCATTTGGGGATATGCGTATGCCCGTTGAGAAGAATGTCGCAGTTTGCCATAGGCGGCAATTTTTCTTCGTTGAAGATATGTCCGTGAGTGGCAAATATTGTGCATTTTTCAAAGGAAAGCAGAGCGTACTCCGCAAGAACGGGGAACGAAAGCACCATCTGGTCAACCTCGGTGTCGCAGTTGCCCCTTACGCACAAGAGTTTTTCTTTTATGGGGTTGAGCATTTCAATTACCTTTTTGGGAGCATAACTTTCAGGCAGGTCGTTTCTCGGCCCGTGATAGAGAATGTCTCCCAGAATAAGTAGCTTGTCAGCCTTTTCCTTTTCAAATGCCGTGAGCATTTTTTCACAGTAGTAAGCCGAACCGTGAATGTCCGACGCTATCATCAGTTTCATAAATTACTTCCTTCTCGTTATCCATCTTACAGAGCATACATCGCCGTCTTTGAGCACATCCATATATGCGGCAGGCTTTCCGTTGCGGAGCATATCAATATCGTCGCCCTGGGGATTTGCGGTGTCAATGTCCGCAAAAGCCATCAGTTCAAGAAAGATATTTTCACTGCTGTTTTTAGGGCGGTTAAGCT
>CALZLD010000158.1 GCA_945788225.1 uncultured Clostridia bacterium | reverse complement strand
TCAAGCTTTGAACGCAACAACGAAATCTTCGGTATGCTCAAAAATTCGATGAACGAAACAAACAGCGAGATAGAAAAGATGTCGTCATATATCGACGAAATCCATTCCGACGCTATGCAGTTTGACACAATCGTTTCACGCAATGAGCAGAGCGTTTACAGCATTACCGAAAAGAACCGAATCACAAAATCTATGGTTGAAAAGCTCAACAGTCTTATTCACAAGAATGTCAAGACCTCAGAGGACATCAATTCGGTTGTAAAGAAATTCAAATAATAATTACAAAACGAACCCCTTTTCACAGGATATGTGAAAAGGGGTTTTTTATTGCATATTTAATATTCGTATTCGTGAGAGTACTGTTCTTTTCCGATAAGCTTTGTTATTTCAAAGTCTTTGTATTTGTGCTTTTTTGCATATCTTGCCGCACTCTGAACCGAGTTGAACCGTCTTGCATTCTGCGGAATGTTTACAAACGATTCCCCTTTGAAGACAAACTTATCATCTCCGACTTTGATTATGTAGCGGTCGAACTGCATTACTCGTTCACCAGTCTGTCAAAAGTCCAGGATTTAAGCTCTTTTTTTACCATTTCAGTTATATTGCTGAACGCTTTCTGATAACAGCAGTCGCCCGACCGTCCGCACGAACATTCGTATCCGTCTTCAAGACAACGGCTGAAATGATATGTACCCTCAACCGTTTCTATAACATCGCAAAGAGATATTTCCGAAGGTTTTTTTGCAAGCTCGTATCCGCCCTGCATACCCTTATACGACTTGACAATTCCTGTTTCAACAAGTTTTCTGAGTATTTTGAGCGCAAAACGCAGACTTACGCTGTTCTTTTGGGATATGGTCTTGGCGTCAAGCCTTTTGTTCTCTTTTGCAAGGCAAGAAACAATTCTCACCGCATAATCCGATTCCAAAGTAATATGCATAGCACTTCTCCCGTTTAATAATCAAGAAAATCTCTTACTTTTTTGCTTCTTGAGGGGTGACGGAGCTTTCTCAAAGCCTTTGCTTCAATCTGTCTGATACGCTCTCTTGTAACATTGAATTCTTTTCCCACTTCTTCAAGTGTGCGTGAGCGACCGTCTTCAAGTCCGAAACGGAGCCTTAAAACCTTTTCTTCTCTGTCGGTAAGAGTAGAAAGAACCTCGTCAAGCTGTTCTTTAAGAAGAATGAGCGATGCCGCCTCTGCAGGTGCGGGAGCGTCGTCATCGGGGATAAAGTCTCCGAGATGGCTGTCTTCCTCTTCGCCGATAGGTGTTTCAAGAGAAACGGGGTCCTGAGCAATTCTCATAATTTCGCGTACTCTCTCAACGGGCATATCGAGTTCCTTTGCGATTTCATCGGGCGAGGGGTCGTGTCCGTTCTGATGAAGAAGCTGGCTTGAAACCTTTTTGACCTTTGTGATAGTTTCAACCATATGAACGGGTATACGGATAGTTCTTGCCTGGTCGGCGATTGCTCTTGTTATTGCCTGTCTTATCCACCAGGTTGCGTATGTCGAGAACTTGAAGCCTTTGGTGTGGTCGAATTTTTCAACCGCCTTGATAAGACCTAAGTTGCCCTCCTGGATAAGGTCCAGAAATTGCATTCCTCTGCCGACATACTTCTTTGCGATTGAAACGACAAGTCTTAAATTCGCCTCTGAAAGACGCTTTCTTGCATAGGGGTCGCCCTTTGCCATACGGTCCGCAAGCTCGATTTCTTCCTCGGGAGTAAGAAGGGGAACTCTGCCTATTTCTTTGAGATAAATCTTAACGGGGTCGTCTATTGCAATTCCCTCGGTAGAAAGTCCCAAATCAAAATCATCCTGAGAGCTGTCAACAGAAAGTCTCAAATCGTTGTCAATGTTGAGGTCCTCAATGATTTCTATGTTGTATTCGGCGCAGTTGTCATAGAATTTATCCATCTGGTCTGCGTCATAGTCAAGCTCTTCAAGCACATCGGTAATCTCTTTTGTAGTAAGCTTACCGCTCTGCTTGCCCTGTTCCATAAGGCTTTCGATAGAAATTTTCTTTTCGCTCATAATTATTACTCCTTATCTATTTTTTTTCATTTTTTCAACCATCTTCAAAAAGTCGTCATCAGAAAGGGTTTCATCATCTCCTATTCCATCATCGTGAGAGAGGACGACTTTGATATAATCTTCAACAACCTCGTCGGTTATTGTTATATCCCGTGATTTTGCTATTATTTCGGATATTTTACCCATTTCTTCGTTTGAAAATTCATCGGCAAAAACCGAAATGGAAAAATGCTCCGTATTTTTAGCCTTTTCCGCAAAAGCTGAGTACACTTTTCTGTTAAACGCCGTCACAAATTTATCGGGCGGTATTTTTTTTAATATTTCATCAAGCCTTTCGGGGCTGTCAAAGAGATAGGCAAGAATACCTCTTTCAGCCTTAGCCTCTCTGGGATACTTCTTTGCGTCGGGGTTTATATCGTCCGAAAAGTGATTGACGGTTCTGGCGGTGATACCGCTCCATTTAAGGTCTTTTTCGGATTTTTCACGCGATTTCATAAGTCTTGCAACCTGAGAACGCAAAACATCCTTTCCCACATCCTGCTCATCGGCAATTTTTGATATATACACTTCTCTGTCAATGGGCGATGGGATTTCTGCTAAAACATACAGCACATTTTTAAGGTACTTTGCTTTGTCCGTTTCTTTTGAAAGGTCAAGTCCGCTTTTGCATTTTTTCAGCTCAAACTCCGTTGCGCTTTCAGAGTTTTCCAGCAACAGCTTAAATCTTTGCGCCCCGAATTTTTTGATATATTCGTCAGGGTCCTTTGCACCCTCGATGTTCAGTATATTTACCGTCACATCAGGGTCCGCCTGAGCAAAAATCTTTATCGCTCTTTGTGCCGCCGCTCTGCCAGCTTCGTCCGAGTCGTATGAAACAATGACTTCTTTTTTGCTTGCATTTTTTGCAATAAGGCTTGCCTGGTCAAGTGTCAGAGCGGTTCCGAGAGTGGCAACGGCGTTTTCAAAGCCTGCTTGATTTAAAGCTACAACATCCATATATCCTTCGGCAAGAATGATTTTCTCGGGTTTTGCTTTTTTTGCAAAGTTAAAGGAGAACAGATTTTTTCCTTTATTAAAGACATAGGTTTCGGGCGAGTTGAGATACTTAGGGCCCGAACCGTCGATTATTCTTCCGCCGAATGCGATAACATTCCTGCTGACATCTAAGATAGGGAAGATTACTCTGTCCCTGAACATATCATAAACAGTGCCTTTTTGGGACATTACGCAAAGCTTTGCCTCGAT
>CALZLD010000157.1 GCA_945788225.1 uncultured Clostridia bacterium | reverse complement strand
CAGAGGTTCATATATCACATCAACAATATTCATTTTTCCCGATTCTATCTTTGAAAAATCAAGAATGTCATTGATTATGACGAGCAAGTTCTTTCCCGATGAACGAATTTGCTTTATGTATTGCTTGGCCTGTGGCGTCATTTCCTCGCGAAGAGCCATTTCAGCCATACCAAGAACTGCATTCATAGGAGTTCTTATTTCATGGCTCATATTAGCAAGAAAATCGGATTTTTGTGCGGCAGCCAACATTGCCTGCTGGCTGAGTTTTTTTGTTTCATACGATTTATAAGCGATATCAGAGATTATACGCGCGAATTCATAAATAAAATCTGTAGAACGCTTTATAGCCTCCTTAGGGACAATCTGCGTTTTGCGTGCAGCATCAACAAAGCCTTCTTCATCCACGCCTATTTCTTTGGCGATTTCTCGTATTCTGTTATAATCGGGCTGTTCGGAAAGTACCTGACCTCCGATAATTATTCCTATCATACTATCCACAAGCATAATAGGTGCCGCAAAATCGACAAGATTGGCATGACAAAAATACGAAACGGGCTTGCCGCTTTCAAGAACTTTCAATGCGCCGTCGCGGTCACATTTTTCGCACCTTATTTTACCAATCGGAGACTTTCTGCAATAATTCATGCAAAAATCCGAGAAATTTGAACCTTCCGTTATGGGAATTCCGTTCTCATCAGTCGTTAACGCTGCCATTCTTGCCATTTTAGAGAAAGAATCCTGAATCTTTTTAAGTGTTTCAACAGGGATTAGGTCGGTAAGATGTATTTCTTCGTCCATATATATCATAAGCTTATAACTCCTATTATCCCAACAGCGATTTAATCGTTTCGTTTACTCTGTCCATATCTATCGGCTTCAACAGATATCCCTGGGGTTTAAGCGAAAGAACTTCGGTAATTTTTTCGCGGTCTGCGATACCTGTCAGAAAAACTATCGGGATGTTCCTTGCGCTTTCAATTCTCTTTATTTTTCTGAAAATTTCAGGACCTGTTTCGAGCTGTAACTGGTAATCAAGAAAAATCAGGTCAGGCGTTTTTGTTTCAAGCAATTTGAGAGCCATTCTTCCGTTTACAATCGCTGTAACATCGTATCTGTCTTCAAGAGCTAATTTAAGAAGCTTCAAAACATTCTTATCATCATCTACTATAACAATATGCTTCTTTGCATTACTTTTTTGTATTTCAAGTTCCTCTGCCGCTTTTGCTTTCGCAATACGCTCCTTCTCTTCCTCAATACTGTGTAATAGCCTTATTATTTTCTCGCTGATTGCAGATATAGTGATAGGTCTTGACAAAATAATGTCAATAATATTCTCGGTATCGTTTTCGTTGTAATAAAAATCAAAACAATCTTCATTTGTAATCATAATAACCGGCACATCAAAATATTTTTCATCTGTTTTAAGTCGCTTGATCTGGGAAAGAATCTGAGAATCGGAATATTCGGCAATACAAACATACGCATCGGGTTGAAACATCTCGTAGTGTGCGCTCAGATCCGCCCAGAATCCCGATGTGCTCATACAGACAAAATCAGTAAGAAATCTCTTAACAATGCAGAATTCCCGCTGTTGACAAGTATTTTATACTTCATGTTGGATACCACCGTGATTATTCTCTTACATATTTTAAAAACCTCTAATGAATATTTATCAATACATTACATTTATTATACATTATTTTGCAAAAAATCAAGTATTTTGCATATTTTAAATTATTTCACTAAAAAATACGATTATGTTTAAGAGAAATAATCTTAACATTTCTTAATGTCAAGCAATTAATATACGCTATCAGTAATAAGCATATTGCTCTGATATAAAATTCTATATTTTTTGGGAGTAATTCCGGTTACCTTTCTGAATGTGCTGATAAATGCGCTTTGAGAAGAAAATCCAAGCGACAATGATATTTCAAGATATGTAAAATCAGAATAAATCAGCATATTCTTTGCAGCATTTACTCTTGCGTTTATTATGAATTCCCTGAATGATTTGCCTGTTTCTTTTAAAAAAAGCTTCGACAGATAAGTTGTACTCAGATGCAGATATTCTGCCATGCCCTCAACTGTAAGTTTTTCGTGTAAATGCTCGTATATGTAATCTATACATTTTCTGATATGTATGGATATTATATTTTCTTTTTTAATCTCACGCATTCTTTTTGCATAATCAATTTGCATTTCTCCTGTCATATTGATAATATCTTCAATATTGTCACATTTATCTGCACGCTGAATATAAATATCGCTCAGAGTATAAGCAAGGTCGTGACCCATGCCGTTTTCAACGCATACTCTTGAAACCAATGCGACTGCAACAATAAAATGATAGCGGACATTTCTTAGCGGGTCGTCGGAAAGAACACCCTTTCCCGTATAGTAATCATTTTTTATGCGGACAAAGTTTTCCTTTACCTTTTCAACATCTCCGGAACCGATTGTTTTATATTTTTCAAATTCGCTTGCAAAAGGAACCCGACTGAAGCCCTCTTCTCTTTGGATAAACATACGATAATTCAAATCTCGGTTTGTATTCATAATCATCACCCTAAAATTTTTTGTTGTAACTATTTGAAACTATATTTTTATTATACCACACTTTTGATATTTTTGCCATACTTTTGATATAAAATATAATGTGTAGTATATATAATAGCGATAATAAAATGTATAATAGGAGTTAATATGACAAAGACATATGATTTGACAAGGGGAAATTCCACAGAACTCATATTAAAGTTCTTTTTTCCTATGTTTTTTACCAATATGCTTCAGCAGATATATACAATTGCCGATACAGCGATTGTCGGCAAAGGATTAGGCGATAATCCTCTTGCCGCCGTTGGAAATATGTCATCGCTGACATTTTTGATAATAGGATTTTCAGCAGGATTGACAAACGGATTTTCTGTAAAAATAGCACAGTATTTCGGGGCGGGAAACAAAGAAAAATTGCGACGCTCAACAGCTTCGTCAGTTATGCTATCTTTTGTTATTGCGGTTTTGCTGACTGTACTTAGCGTTATTTTTCTGAAACCTATTCTTATACTGATGCAGACATCAGAACTTATAATCTCCGATAGTCTGATATACGGATATATCATTTTCGGCGGACTTTCCGCAACAATTGCATATAATCTCTGTGCAAGTATTCTTCGTGCTCTCGGCGACAGCAAAACACCGTTCTATGCGATAATAGCGTCAACAATAATAAACATTGTATTCAATACCGTTACAATCTTTGTAATGAAGCTTGGTGTTGAAGGTCCTG
>CALZLD010000156.1 GCA_945788225.1 uncultured Clostridia bacterium | reverse complement strand
CCTAAGCTCATCGTTGCGGGAGCTTCGGCATACCCCAGAATTATCGACTTCCCCAGACTTGCCGAGATAGCAAAGGAAGTCGGCGCATACCTTATGGTCGATATGGCTCATATTGCAGGTCTTGTTGCAGGCGGAGTTCACCCATCGCCCGTTCCTTATGCCGATATCACCACAACAACAACTCATAAGACATTGAGAGGTCCCCGCGGAGGACTTATTCTTACCAACGACGAGGAGCTTTCAAAGAAGATAAACAAGGCGATTTTCCCCGGAACTCAGGGAGGACCTCTTATGCACACAATCGCCGCAAAGGCAGTCTGCTTCGGCGAGGCTTTAAAGCCTGAATTCAAGACATACGCTGAAAACATCGTCAAGAATGCCGCAACTCTTGCAAACGGGCTTGTAAAGAGAGGCTTCAATCTTGTTTCCGGCGGAACGGACAATCACCTTATGCTCGTTGATTTAAGACCTTTCAACATCACGGGTAAGGACTTTGAACACCGTCTTGACGAGGTTTATATCACAGTCAACAAGAACGCTATCCCCAACGACCCTCAGAGCCCGTTCATCACAAGCGGAATAAGAGTAGGTACTCCTGCTGTTACAAGCCGTGGACTAGGAACGGACGAAATGGAACAGATTGCAGAGTTTATGTATCTTGCCGCTTCCGATTTTGACGCTAATGCCGATAAAATCCGTGACGGCGTAAACGCTATCTGCAAGAAGTTCCCGCTTTACGAATAATGGCGTCGTTTAGTGGTACTGTCTATTCAAAATCGCTCGGAATGGACACCAACCTTAATATAATCACACCACGCGGAAAATTGTCAGACAACGGCAACATCCCGCGTGTTGCCTATCTTTTGCACGGCTTGAGCGATAACGCTGCCGCCTGGCTTGAAAACGCAAATCTTCGTGAGCTTTCGGATAAATACAATGTAGCTTTTGTTCTTCCCGAAGTTCAGCGCAGTTTTTACACCGATATGGCTTTCGGACTTGACTATTACACCTATATTTCCTATGAACTTCCGCAGATAGTTTCCTCTCTTTTCAAGTTTTCTGAAAAGGCGGAGGATACCTATATTTTCGGACTTTCTATGGGCGGATACGGCGCATTGAAGATTGCAATGAAAAATCCTGAAAAATTTGCCGCCGTCGGAGCGTTTTCAAGTGTATGCGACATCAAAGCCGCTATGGACGACGGCGATAATGTGAACTTCTTGGAAAAGGAAAGAAAAGCCGTTCTCGGCGCAGATTATGAACTTCTCCCCGAAAACGACCTCTTTTTGATAGCCGATACATTTTCAAAGAAAAAGAACAAGCCGAAAATCTATCTTTCCTGCGGAAGCGATGATTTTCTCATTGATATGAATAAGGCTTTTTCAGAACACCTTGAAAAGCTCGGTGTAGCTCATATCTTTGAGGTGTGGGAAGGCATACACAACTGGAAATTCTGGCGCGAATCGTTAAACCGCGCGCTTGAAACTTTTTTTGAATAGGAGAATACTATGCATACTCCTCTTGCGGACAGAATAAGACCGAAAACTCTCGATGAAATCGTGGGGCAAAAGCATATTATAGGCGAGGGCAAACCTCTTCGCAGAATTATCGAGAGCAAAAGAGTACCGAATATGATTTTTTACGGCTCATCGGGAGTGGGAAAAACAACCGTTGCAAGCATTATTGCAGAGAACACAAACCTCAAACTGCATAAGCTCAACGGAACCTCCGCCTCTGTTGCCGATATAAAAGAAATCATTGCCGACTGCGACACGATAGACGGTAACAACGGAATAC
Source organism: uncultured Clostridia bacterium (assembly GCA_945788225.1). GTDB lineage: Bacteria > Bacillota > Clostridia > Oscillospirales > Ruminococcaceae > RGIG4131. Next base: position 1,512 of record CALZLD010000156.1, on the reverse strand, counting down.
TTCTCTACCTCGATGAAATTCAATACCTCAACAAAAAGCAACAGCAGTCCTTGCTTGAATATATTGAAAACGGCAGGATAACCCTTATAGCGTCAACTACTGAAAATCCGTATTTTTATGTGTATAACGCTATCGTCAGCCGTTCTACTGTTTTTGAATTCAAGCCCGTTACGGCTGAGGAGGTTGTCCCTGCCGTAAAGCGAGCCTTTAAGCTTATGGAAGACGATGTCAACGCTCCCGTTACATACGAAGACGGCGTTTGCGAGCATATCGCCCGCGCCTGCGGAGGAGATGTGAGAAAGGCTGTCAACACCGTTGAATTCTGCGTTCTATCGGGAGATATTTCTCCAGACGGCATAAATGTTCCGCTTTCTCTTGCCAAAGAGCTTGCCCAGCGCAGTAATATGCGTTATGACAGGGACGGCGACAATCACTACGACCTTTTGTCCGCCTTGCAGAAATCGATAAGAGGCTCCGATGAAAACGCCGCTATACACTATGCCGCAAGACTTTTAGAGTCGGGCGACCTTATATCAATCTGCCGCAGACTTCTTGTCATCGCCGCCGAGGATATAGGTCTTGCTTATCCTACCGCTATCCCGATAACAAAGGCTTGCGTAGATTCCGCATTGCAACTCGGTCTGCCCGAGGCGAGAATTCCCATTGCGGACGCTGTTATTCTTCTTGCAACTGCTCCTAAGTCCAACAGCGCATATAATGCGATGAATGCCGCTATTGAAGATATACAAAAGGGCATAATAGGGGACTTCCCCCGAAATTTGCAGAATAAGCATTTTGACGGCGACGATGTTGCGGTTAAAGGTCAGCATTACCTTTATCCTCACGACTACCCGAACCACTATGTAAAACAGCAGTATCTCCCCGATGAGCTAAAAGATAAAGTCTATTACGAATTCGGTGACAATAAATTCGAGCAGGCGGCACTTTTGTATCGTCAAAAAATCTTAAAAGACCTTAAATAGATAATACGACAGTCCGTGTTTTTGCGGACTGTTTTTGTTTGACAATCTCGCTCTGCGATGATATACTTATTTTTGCAAAGGGGGCTTTCTGATGACAGTCAAAGAGAAAATTGTCGATATTTTTGAAAATAACAAGGGCAGATTTCTCTCGGGCGAGGAACTGGGAGAAAAAATCGGTTGCACAAGAGGCTCTGTCTGGAAAGCCGTAAAGCTTTTGCAGAATGATGGTTACGATATTGTTTCCGTCACAAATAAAGGCTATTGTCTGCTTGAAAATAACGATGTCATATCCGAAGAGGGTATAAAAAGCTTTTTAAAAGATAATACCGTTCCCTTTGATTTTCATATTTTCAAGAGCATTGACTCAACAAATATAAAAATGAAAGAGCTTGCCTCAGATGGCGCTCCCGAATGGACTGTTGTAATTTCGGGCGAACAGACAAAGGGCAGGGGAAGACTTGGAAGAAGCTTTTTTTCTCCGTCCGATACGGGAATTTATATCACCATACTTCTTCGCCCTCAGATGTCC
>CALZLD010000155.1 GCA_945788225.1 uncultured Clostridia bacterium | reverse complement strand
ATAGGTTATTGCAATCAACATTTCCTGCTCCGCTCATTATCTTGATTTTACCTTCCGATGTAATATCCCCCAAAACAGCGTTTCCTGCGCCAAGGTCAAGTTCAAATTCCTTAGCTTCTATATCGCAGAGCCTGAAATCTCCTGCGCCTGTTCTTATTATGACATTTTCAGCCGAGAAATCCTCGGGCAGAGTGAGTGTTACCTTGCCTTTATATTCAATGATATTCAGCAGATTGAATTGTCCCTCGTCCTTTATTATGAGAACGCCGTCCTTTACTCCTGCGTTATCAAATGAATGAGGAAGAACTCCCGTTGCTTTAAGATTGAATTTATCTCCTCTTACAATGTCGACATTTCCTGCTCCGAAGTCAAATTCAAAACTCTTTATATCGCCCGAAAAATCAACATCGTAATCGACAAATTCAACAGTTGCCGCAGACCTTATGGTGTCCTTGAGCTTTAATCCTCCGAGAGAAAATCCTATCATAAAAAATATCATTCCGAAGCCGAATGCAGCGCCTGCAATAATCAGCAGGACTTTTATAAATTTATTCATTTTCAGTTCTCCTTTTTCTTCTTGACTACAAGAGCTACCGCTCCGAGTCCGAAAACAACTATTGCCGCAACTATCGCTATAATTATCTTTGCCATATCGTGCTACTCTCCTTTCTTTCTTATATGAAATATTTTTCTGAAAAGATTTACTATTCCTCTGAATAATGCCGGAATAACCTTAACGATTATCGCCCATCCGGGAATTGCAAGAAGTATTCCTATTGCAAGGCAAAGCAACGAACCTCCCACAAGAGTACAGCCGCCGCCGACAGTTCCTCCGAATATCATTGCAATACCTGCAACAAAGCCTGCGCAACCTGCAAGAACAAGAGCTATAGATACAGCCGCAACAGAAATAAGCAACGCAAAAACAACTGCAACAAGCGCAATGAAAAGTCCTAAAAGCGTCAGCGCAAGACCTAACCACAACGGCGAAGTGATAACGCAAAGAATTATTATCAGCACCGTTTCAAGCGCGGTGAGCTGTCTTTTTTCTTTCTTCTTTTTCTTTTCATTTACAACCTCTCCCGTAACGGCGGGGACATTCTCGGTTGTCGGTTCCTCGGTTCTTCCCATATCAGATAAAATCTGTCCTGCAACGCTCTTGGGGCTTCCGAGTGATTTTATTGCTTCTTCAACATCCTCGGAATCTTCAAGATATTCTTCATAATACTTTACTGCCGAGTCAAGCTCTTCTCTGGGCAACGATGATAAATGCCCTTTAAGCTCCTCTATAAACTGCTCCTTTGTCATACTTTTTCTCCCTCCATTATCCTGTCAACTTTCTGCTTGTGGGATTTCCACTCCTCTTTATAAAGAGAAAGCTGTGCAACTCCTGTCGCCGTAACCCGATAATATCTTCTGTTTCTTCCCATATATTCCTTATCATAGGTTTCAAGACATTCGTCCTTCTGCAACCTTCTTAAAACGGGATAAAGGGTAGATTCCGACATATCAATAGCCTCGCGGATTTCCTGCGTTATCTTGTATCCGTAGGTGTCCTCTCTTGCGACAATCGACAGCACAAGCGCGTCAAGCAAAGTTGAGCTTATCGGAAATGCCATAGCTTTTTCACACTCCTTTTCTTACATAATATTTTTTCAAAACTAATATTGTTCCGTTTTCTATATTATATAGCGTATAATATAATATGTCAACTATATATTATAACAAAAAAAGCAGAGGCTATTTCCTCTGCTTTTTGACAAATTATACAAACCTTATTCCGAAAGCTCAATCCATTCGTCAGAAAGGTCCGAAATTTTTGTTTTTACTTCTTCAATGAGCATACATTTTTCGTTCAAAAGCTGATAGTCCCTTGTGACTTCGGGCAGGGTTATTTCTTTTTCAAGAGTTGCCTGCTGTTCTTCAAGCTGGGCGATTTCTTTTTCAATAGCCTTTATTCTCTGTTTTCTTGCCGCGTCGGCGCTTCGCTGTTCCTTTGTTCTGTAAACCTTTGTTTTCTTTTCTTCTGCGGACTTCTGTCTCACTTCCGCCGCCGCAGCTTCTTCGGCTTTCATTTTTTCACGCTGAGCCTGCATATATTCCGCAAAGCCAAACGGATAGTCTTCAATGCCATTTTCATCTATCTCAATTATTCTTGTTGCAAGTCGGTTAAGAAGGTATCTGTCGTGGGATACAAAAAGTATCGTCTGGTCGAATTTACAAAGTGCCTCTTCAAGCTCTTCCTTGCTGACAAGGTCGAGATGGTTTGTGGGCTCGTCAAGGATAAGGACATTTCCTCTCTCCTCAATCATAATGGCAAAACAAAGCTTTGCGCGTTCGCCGCCGCTTATTACTCCTACCTTTTTGAAAACATTTTCTCCGACAAGCCTTACTCTGCCGAGAGCGCCCCTTATCTCCTTGTCAAGCATCGAGCGATTACGGTTGTGAAGCTCATTTATAACGGTGTTTTCGGGGTTGAGGTTTGCACTTTCCTGGTCAAAATAGCTGATTTTAACATTCTCCGCCCAGTCGATATAGCCTTTGTTATGCGGAATGATATTCTGCAGAACTTTCAGCATTGTGGACTTTCCTGCACCGTTAGCTCCGATAAAGGCAACCTTTTCTCCCCTCTTGACTTCAAAGCTGACATTATCCGCAAGAGTTTTTTCTCCGTCGCCTACGGTAAGGTCGATATTTCTCACCGAGAGAATATCAAGGGGAGGGACAATATCGTATTCAAAATCAAGGTGTATTCTTTTTTCTTCGGGCAACGGCTTTTCAATAAGCTCCATACGCTCGATTGCGTGGCGCTTGCTTTTTGCCGCCGAGGCGGATGTCGCCCTGACGATATTCTTGTCAACAAATTCAGAAAGTCGCTTTATTTCCGCCTGCTGAGCGTCATATTCCTTCTGCTGTCTTGCTATTGCCTCTTCCTTTTGTCTTGTAAAGGCGGTATAGTTGCCCTTATATCTGCGAATTCTTCCTCTCTCGATTTCTGCAACGGATGTACATAGCTTATCGAGAAAATATCTGTCGTGGGATACAAGCAGTAACGCTCCCTTATATCCTTGAAGATAATCTTCAAGCCACATTACCGTTTTAAAGTCAAGATGGTTTGTCGGCTCGTCAAGAATAAGCAGTTTCGGGTTTTCAAGCAGTAGCTTTGCTATTGCAAGCCTTGTTTTCTCTCCTCCCGAAAGCTCCGATATAATGCTGTCGTATCTGTCTTTATCAAAACCCATTCCGCCGAGAACGGTTTTTATCCTGACATCTATTAGATACCCTTCGTTTGCTTCAAACCAGGTTGAAAGTCTTGT
>CALZLD010000154.1 GCA_945788225.1 uncultured Clostridia bacterium | reverse complement strand
CTATCGACCAGCGCGAGCGTTTTGTAAGACAGGTTGAAGAGAGAAGGGCTCAGGGCGGACTCAACGCTCAGGTAGACGAGGACTTCCTCAACGCGCTTGAATACGGTATGGCTCCCACAGGTGGTCTGGGCTTTGGTCTTGACAGACTTGTTATGCTTCTTACCGACAGCGCTTCGATAAGAGATGTTCTTCTCTTCCCGACAATGAAGCCTTTGGCAGAATAATCAGAACACGACTTTATAAAACTATTTTTGGGGGTATCGGGCGACAGACTTGATACCCCTTTTTTATGAGAGGGCGGAGTGAAAAAATGTCCGAAGAAAAAAACAATAAAGGTTTTTTAGACCGTATAAAAGAAATCAACGAAGAAAAAAGGCAGGCTGAAATCGAAGAAGAAAAACGAGCCGAGGAAGAACGCATTGCGCGCGAAAAAGCGGCGAGGGAAGCCTATGAGCAAAGACTGAGGCAGGAAAAAATCGAGCTTATGCGAGCAAAACAGCAAGGGGACGACGAACCTGAAGAGCCGAAAGAGGAAGAACCGAAAAGAAAGTATACGCTGAAAGAAAAAATAGCGAATTTCTTCTTTTTCTATAAATTGCAGATAATCGCCGTTGTGGGCGTTATCGCCCTGGCAGGCTTTCTGATTTATGATAATGTTACAACCGTAAAGCCCGATTGCAGTGTTATGTTCACTATTTACAGCAGTAAAATCGAGAATTACAATGTTGAAGTCGAGGAGCTTTTTAACTCCTATACTCCCGATGTAAACGGCGACGGCAAGAACTACTGCGAGGTTTTATGGATGGGTATTCCGTTTGAAGTTGACGGCACTAATTACGACCAGGCTCAAGCGGCGGCAATTCAGATGGCGGCAAGGTTTCAGACGGGAAACACACTTCTTGTCATTGCAAACAGCGAGGTCGCCGAACATTACGGACTTTCAAGCGCGCTTGTCGATATGAGAAAAAAATATCCCGATAACGAGCATATCGGTGAACTCGGTTTTTATATAAAGGGAACGAAATTCTGTGAAATTATCGGAATGCCCGATGAGGAAATCCCCGAAGATGTCTTTATCGGAATAAGAAAGGTTGTCCCCAACGAAAGCTACACCGAGGAAATGAAAGAAAATTATAAAATCGCTGAAGAAATCCTCAACAAGCTGATTGAGGATTGTATGGGGTAAAATAAAACGGTATCAGAAAAATCTGATACCGTTTTTTGATTTACATTTTAGCTGTAAAGTCTTTTAAGAAGAATTTTCTGCTTTCTGCTTTCTAAAACCCAAATAATTGCAAGAACGATAAGTCCTATGATACTGATTATTATGCCGAGAGTGAGATATTTGGGGAAGAATTTCATAGTTATGGAGTGTTCTCCCGTGGGGATATCCACTCCGATAAGTCCCGAAGCGGCTTCAAAGTATTCTGTCTTAACTCCGTCCACATAGATGTTCCAGCCTGTTTCATAGGGGATAGTGAGCATCAAAAACTTGCTGTCGCCGTCTGCTACCGTTATTTTGCCCTCTAATGAGCTGTTTGTGAAGGAAGTGACTTCAAGCTGTTCCTTTGAAAGCCTGTGGACAGCCTCGTCAAGCTTTTTCTTGTCAAGAGTATAGAACCACGAGTCGCGGATATAGACCTCATTTGTGGTAAGCGTTGTTATAACCGAAACATTTTCGCCTTGTTTGAATTCTCCCACAGGCTTTATGCAGTAGTTGTCGGTTTCAAAATAAACGCCTTTGAACTCTTTGTTCACCCAGAGGTTGAGCTTTTTCTCGTATCCGCTGTAATCGCAGGCGAGGTACATATAAATCGGGTTTTCGTCGGGCGCTCTGAAAATATATTGAAGCTGAGCGTTTTCGCCCTCTTTTATCACGGTGTAGTGATTGTGGCCGTATGAGGTAGAGTTTGAAACATTTTCGGGGATGAATTCTTCGACTTCGATAGGGCTGAAATATTCGGTGTAATCGTCGCCGAGAATTGTGCTTAAGAATGTGTTCTGATTTCTGAAAGGATTGTACTTGACAAAGGTGAGGTCGCGCGCATCGTTATCAACCATATATCCGACCGAAAGAGCGTTGTTGTTTTTATAGACGGTGATAATGTCCGAAGCGTCGTTGATATTTGAGTTGGTGAGAACGATGTCGTCATAAAAAAGCGGTTCTTCTTTTGTCAGAACATATTTGATGCCGAAGATGTCATCGGTGAGAAGAGTTGCGCCGTTATACTTTACATAATGTCCTCTTGAAGCATAGCCTAACTTGTCAAGCAGGCTTATTACCTTTGCGTTAAGGGTTGAGGACGAGTGCGAAACTCCTCTCATTCTGAAAGCGAGAGGGTCGTTTACTGTGCGGTGAAAAGTCTTTTCGGTGCGATAGAAGCTGTCGTCTATCTCATAAAGGTCGTCAATGACTTCTCTGCCTGTTGCGATATAGTTTACATATCCCGAACGCTTGCTGTAAACGACATCGGTGTGTATTGCGTTGAGAGTGTGCAGTGAGTTTCCGAAAAGTTCGCCTGCTACAAGTACAACAAAAACATAGGGCATAACCTTTGAAACGGGGTTTTTCTTGTAATAGAATACGAGCATAGCGTATCCGACAATGCAGATAAGCGCGAACCATACCGACTGTGAGGTGATATGCTTGAAGCCGAATTTCTGCGCTATAATGACGAATGCTATAAGGCAGGCAGTGATTGCTCCGAGACTTTTGAACGAAACGCCCTCGATACGCTCGAACGCTTCAGCCGCCATAATGAGAAAGAGGAAGGAGAAGATGAACGAGTATCTGTAAGGGAGCCAGTTTGGAGTCTGGAAACCGTGCCATACAATGTCAACAGTGCTGAGGTACATACTTAAAAGAATTATTATTGTGGTGATACCGTATCCGACTTTCTTTGAGCTTTTTATGTTACTGTTCATAAAATAAAGCGGTATCATAAACACGGTGAGCATTCCGCAGTAGACAAAGGGAAGTCCTTCGTTTCTTACTGTGTCGTAGCTCTGAGGAAGAAGCTTTGTGAAAAAGTCAAAAAGCTTGAACATTTCTCTTAAAGAAAAGTCGGGCTTTGAAAATTCAAGCTTGCCGAGCTTTAAAGAGTAAATCATAGGCAAGAGAATTACGGCGGCTATCGCTCCTGCGGTGAGAGAGCCTATGCCAAAACGGACGCAGGCGGAGAAGAACGCTTTCGCTCCCTGATTTTCTTCGTCCTCGTGAATGAAATAAAGATAGACAAAGAAATAGATAACGCAGAAAATGGCAATCATCCAGCCGATATAAAAGTGCGCCATAAACATAAGCGCCAAGGGAACAATATATCTTACCTTCTTTTTCTTTTCGATAAGATATTCTATGCCGTAGGTGATAAACGG
>CALZLD010000153.1 GCA_945788225.1 uncultured Clostridia bacterium | reverse complement strand
TCATTGTTATGAGAATTTCCGAAACGCAACTTAAACTTGTAAACAGCCGTATCGACGCGCTTTTAAAGGCTGATAACTTTTACGGCAAAAAGCTTAAAGAAGCAGGAGTAACTTCTTTAAGCTCAGCCGAAGATTTTGAAAAGCTCCCGTTTTCAGAGAAAAAGGATTTGCGTGACGCTTATCCGTTGGGACTTATGACTGCTTCCGAGGATAAAATTGTCCGTATTCATTCTTCATCGGGAACAACGGGAACGCCTGTTATCATTCCGTATACAGCAAAGGATGTTGACGACTGGGCAATTCAGTTCAAGCGGTGCTATGAAATGGCGGGAATTACCCCGATGGACAGAATTCAGGTCACCCCGGGATACGGCTTGTGGACGGCGGGCATAGGCTTTCAGAACGGAGCTGAAAAGCTGGGTGCTATGGTTATTCCTATGGGCCCCGGAAACACCGACAAGCAACTCCAGATGATGATGGATATGAAAAGCACAGTGCTTTGTTCAACCTCGTCATATTCGCTTCTGCTTGCAGAGGAAATCGAAAAGCGCGGTATAAAGGATAAAATCTGTCTTAAAAAAGGCGTAATAGGCTCTGAACGCTGGAGCGACAAGATGAGAGAAAATATTTCCTCAAAGCTTGGCATTGAGCTTTATGATATATACGGCTTAACGGAGATTTACGGCCCAGGAATAGGCATAAGCTGTAAGGAAAACTGCGGTATGCATTACTGGGACGATTATATCTACATAGAGATAATAGACCCCGTAACGGGAAAAAATCTGCCCGACGGAGAAACGGGAGAAATAGTAATCACCACCCTTGTCAAAGAGGGCGCGCCCCTTATCAGATACAGAACCCACGACCTTTCAAGGATAATCCCCGGAGAGTGCAAGTGTGGCAGTAAGTTCCCGAGAATTGACACAATTATGGGCAGAACAGACGATATGATGAAAATCAAGGGAGTAAATGTATTCCCGAGCCAGATTGAAGAAGTCCTCGGAACATTCCCCGAAATTTCAAGCGAGTATCAGATACGCATTTCTCACCTTGACGGAAAGGATACAATGCGCATATATGTTGAAACAACGGGCTCCGTTGACTTTGACGACCTCAGCAGGCGCATAGCGGAAAAGGTAAAGAGCAGAATAGGCTTTACGCCCATTGTCAAGGTTGTTGAGATAGGTCTTTTGCCGAGAAGTACAAAGAAAACAGTCCGTGTAATAGATGAAAGATACGATTAAGCCGAAAATTGCGAGGTGCCGTATGAAAAAATATAGCTTTTGCAAAGCAATTCTCGTATCGGTAATTCTTATCACAGCGTTAGTTCTTTCGGGTTGCGGAAAGGTGAGAAGTGTAAACTCATTATATTCACAGGCAAAGCGGGAACACGGCGCCTGCACGATAGTTTCAAAGAGCGAAACGGACGAAAGAACCGTTGTCGTTCTTCACGACAAGTTGCAGGACTTTGATTATGAAGTCAGCAGTTATATGGTTGATATTTCCATTGACGGAGCTTTATTTGGAAGAACGCCTACGGACGGCGACACATTCGGTATTGCACTGAGAAAAAAGGTCCTTGAAAACAAAAAAGCCGAGCTTGACGAGATATGTGCAAAATACAACTCCCATTATGAGCTTGACGGAAATTTTTACATATACGCTCCCGACGAAAGTGTTGCCGAAAAGGTTTCTCTTGAATGTGCAAGGGTTATTCAGGAGGAAAACCTGCAATCCCGACTTGACGGAATGATGATATATACTGGCGGAAACGAATATGAAAAGCATTGGGACAACGAACACTACGGAAGTGTTGTTCTGCCTGATATAAAATGGCGCACTCCCGAAGATGAACTCATAGATTACTATACCGAAATGGCTCATATCCAGACGGACGAAAATGCCATATTTATCAGAACAGAAAAGGGTACATTCGCTGATACGGGCGCAAAGCTTGACAGAGTGGTCAGTGTTCTCGGAACAGATTATCCACAGAGTATGAGTGATGAAGTGGTATTCTATTATTTCAAATCATCATCGGGCAAGGAATATTATCTTTGCGACTTCAATTATTATGACGAAGAAAACTACCAAATGGCGTGGTATACAAATTACAGCGGATAAAACAAAGGGTATCGGGTTTTGCTCGGTACCCTTGAATATTTTTTATTATCGGTCTTGTCGGAGTTATTTACATTCGTAGATTAATGTGATAAAATCAATGTGAAAGAATTTTTCGGGGAGAAAATCAATGAAACAGTTAGTTATATACATACACGGCAAAGGCGGAAACGCAGATGAAGCTGAACATTATCAGCCTCTTTTCAAAAAAAGCGATGTTATAGGCTTTGACTATAAAGCAGATACTCCTTGGGAAGCAAAGGATGAGTTTTCTCAATTTTTTGATACTCACAGCAAGGGGTATGATTCCGTCATTCTTATTGCAAACAGCATAGGGGCTTTTTTCTCAATGAACGCTCTTGCTAAAAAGAAAATCTCAGAAGCCTTGTTTATTTCTCCTATTGTAAATATGGAAAAGCTTATTGCAGATATGATGATGTGGGCAGGCGTGACGGAGGAAGAACTTCAACGCAGAAAAGAAATTCCCACAAATTTCGGAGAAATATTGTCCTTTGAGTATCTTTGTTATGTTCGACAGCACCAGACTAAATGGAACATTCCCACTCATATTCTGTACGGCGGAAAGGATAACCTGACTTCAAGAGAGACTATATCCGAATTTGCGGATAAAATTGGTGCAACCCTCACCGTGATGGAGGACGGAGAACACTGGTTTCATACAGATGAGCAGATGAAGTTCCTTGACAAGTGGGTATGCACAATAACTTCAAATCGGAATTTTGCGAGGTAAACGAATGAAAGAAAATATCATATCGGAACTGACATCAAAAAACGACAAATACGCTTGCGCTCTGGCTGACAAAATCATATCCGAAAGTCGCGAAACGGGCAGAGATGAAGAGTCCGTTTTCTATGAAAAAATATACGGAAATAAGGCGTAAAAAATCGGAGGTATAAAAATGAAACTGAAAAACCCTATGCTTGTTGTAAAGGATATTGACAAGTCGGTCGAGTTCTATAAAAAAGTTCTCGGACTTCGCGTTGTCGTGGATTTTGGAGCAAATAAAACCTTAACGGGCGGTCTTTGTCTGCAAACGCTTGATACATACAAAAATTTTATCGGAACAGACGAAATATCCTTTGGCGGAAACAACTTTGAGGTTTATTTTGAAGAGGATGATTTTGATAAGTTTGCAGAAAAACTTAAAGAGTGCGATGTGGAATATGTTCACCCCGTTAAAGAACATTCGTGGGGACAGCGTGCAGTGCGCTTTTATGACCCTGACAAGCATATCATAGAAGTAGGCGAGAATTTACAATCGGTCTGCAGGCGTTTTCTT
>CALZLD010000152.1 GCA_945788225.1 uncultured Clostridia bacterium | reverse complement strand
TCCGCCCGTACATATACATATTACCGAAAGGAAGTTTAATTTGGAAGCTATTTACAGCGTTGTTGAAGAAACAATATCGGTCCTGCGTTCCATAACGATTATGGATGTTATTGACATCATTCTGCTTTCGCTCATTATTTTCGAGGGGTGGAAGCTTGTCAGGGAAACAAAGGCAAATCAGCTTTTAAAAGCCGTCGTTACATTGCTTGTTGTTTATATCATATCGGGACTTATAGGACTTAAAGCTATCGAATTTCTTTTGAGGAGCGTTTTCAGTATCGGAATACTTGCGCTCATCATCCTCTTTCAGCCCGAAATCCGCCGTGCGCTTGAAAAAGTGGGAAGAACGGGACTTAAAAAATTAGGACTTGTTCAGATAGGCTCGGAGCCTGACAGTATGAACGCAAGATGGGAAACCGCAATCGACGCTATATGCGATTCCTGCGATGAACTTTCTGCAACGACAACGGGCGCGCTCATAGTTATCGAAAGACAGATTCGTTTAGGTGAACATATCGACAACGGAACAAGGCTTGACGCTCTGCCGTCAAAAGAGCTTTTCGGAAATATATTTTATCCCAAAACTCCTTTGCACGACGGCGCCGCAATTCTTCGTGACGGTATAATCATAGCCGCCGCCTGCTTTCTGCCCGCTCCGCAAAAGGAAGAGCTCATCAATAAAAAGCTTGGTTCAAGACACAGAGCCGCAATAGGAATGAGTGAAAATTCCGACGCAATCGTAATAGTAGTATCCGAAGAAACGGGAACAATATCCATAGCCGAAAACGGCGAGCTTACACGAGGCTATACAAGGGACAGCCTGAGAAAATATCTGCGTTCAAAGCTTATTGCAGAAAAGCCTGCTTATGCCGAAAAGGAAAGAAAGCGTTTCGTAAGAGGTAAAAAGCAATGAAGATAAAAGAATTTTTTTTAAAGATGATTTCAACCCTCAAAAAAGATTTTTCTATGAGGGTATATTCGCTTATAATCGCTGTTCTTGCGTGGTTTGTCATATCCGTTTCGGCTTATCCGACAGCAACTGTCAACTACCGCAATGTTGAAATAAGCGTCGACCTTACGGGAACTGTTGCCGAAAAGAACAGATTAAGCGTCATTAATATTGACGAAGACACCGTTAAAGCTACCGTTAAGGGACAGCGTTCCTCGATAGGCGGTCTTTCGTCGTCAGACTTTGTTGCAAAGCCTGAGATAATAGATGTTACCGAGGCGGGAGAGTACGAGCTCAAGCTCAACCTTGAATGTAAAAACAAGAACATTGATTTTGAATATACTCTTGTTCCCGATAAGGTCAAGGTAAGCTTTGATAAAATTATTTCAAAGAACTTTGAACTTACCGCCGATATTCCGAACATCCGCGCGGCTGACGGTTACTTAAAGGGCGTTGCCGAGGTCACCACTCCCACAATAACCATAACAGGCCCCGAAGAAAGAGTGAACTATATCACAAGATGTAAGGTGCAGAACCTCACCGAGATGGAACTTTCTGAGCCGCAGGAAATTTCCGAGGGAAACAACCTTGTCCTTTATCATAATAACACGGTTATTTCTTCCGAGGGACTGACAGTAAGCAAGGGAGCGTTCACGATAAATGTTCCCATAACTATGCGAAAAACGCTTCCGCTTAAAGTAAGCTTCACAAATGTTCCCGAGGACTTTCCTCTTGAAGAACTGGAATATATCCAGAGCGTGAAGGAAATAGAAATTGCCGCGCCTGCGCAAAAAATACAGAACCTCGGTGAAATTTATCTCTGCACAATAGACCTGCGCAAAGTAACTCCCGGATATAAAGTCACGGTGCCTATTGAATTCGCTCCCGACTCCGAGATAGAAAACCTTTCCGAAGTAAGCGAGGTTACGCTTGAATTTCCTCTTGAAAACCTTTCTACAAGGGTAATCACAATCAGCAGAAACGACATCGTTATCATAAACAAGCCTGCCGATTATGATATTATCCCCGCAACAACAGGCTGGGATGTAACCTTTGTCGGCGATGAAGATACACTGAATGAGCTCACCGTAAAGGATGTAGTCGTTCAGCTTGACTTGACATCCGTTTCAAGCAGTATCACCAGCAATGTCTATATCCGCGCGCCAATCAATGTGTTTGTCCCCGATAAAGGGCTTGTCTGGGCAACGGGAAGTCAGGTAGTGGCTTTTCAGGCTAAAGAAAAATAATTTTTTGAGGGACTGAAAAAAGTCCCTCAAATTCTTTATTATGAAAGGAAAATCCTATGCCTATTATTGTTTCGGAGATAAAAACTCCGCTCAACGCTTCTTTTGAAGATATTATTTCTCTTGCGCTTAAAAAAGCGGGGGTAAACAGAGGAGAAGTCAAAGACTGCGCTTTGCATAAATCCTCCCTTGACGCGCGCCATAACGACAATATCAAGCTTGTTCACAGCGTGTTTTTTTCGCTTAATTCCGAAAGTCTTGAAAAGAAAATTGCAAAAAAATCGGATTGCCGATATTTTGAGGAAAAGGAGCTTATCGTCAGAAAGGGAACAACTAAGCAGAATGGCAGAATTGTCGTTGTCGGCTTCGGACCTGCGGGGCTTATGGCTTCGCTCATTCTTGCGGAAAACGGATATGCTCCTCTTGTTCTTGAACGGGGAGCGCCCGTTGACGAAAGAGTAACGGCAGTTGAAAACTTCTTTAAAAACGGCATACTTGATACCTCCACAAATGTTCAGTTCGGCGAGGGAGGAGCAGGAACATTCTCTGACGGCAAGCTTACAACAAGAATAGGGGACGAGCTTTGCTCCTATGTATCAAAACGACTTGTCGAGTTCGGAGCGCCCGAAGAAATCCTCACAAAAGCCAATCCACATATCGGAACGGATAAATTGAGAGAAGTTGTAAAGAATATCCGCAAAAGAATTATTTCTCTCGGGGGAGAAATACGCTTTAATACTACGGCTAAGGATTTTGTCACAGAAAACGGCAGAGTGAAAGCTGTTGTCACCGACAGCGGAGAAATCGAATGTTCCTCTTTAATACTTGCAATAGGTCACAGCGCAAGAGATACATTTGAAAAGCTACTGCAAAAGGGAATATTCATCGAGCCTAAGCCTTTTTCCGTGGGAGCAAGAATAGAGCATAAGCGCATAGAGGTCAACAAAAGCCTTTATGGGAAGAATTTCGATAATCCGCTTCTTCCTCAGGGCGAATACAAGCTATCGTACAGAGAGGGCGACAGGGGAGTTTATACCTTCTGTATGTGTCCAGGAGGATATGTTGTGCCGTCGGCAAGCGAGGAAGAAACAGTTGTTACCAACGGAATGAGCGAGTTTGCCCGCGACGGGGAAAATTCAAACGCGGCTGTCGTTGTTTCCGTTACTCCCGATGACTTTGGCAAAAACGCGCTTGACGGAGTGGACTTTGCAAGAAAAATAGAAAAGACAGCGTTTGTTCTGGGCGGAAGAAATTACCGCGCTCCTGCC
>CALZLD010000151.1 GCA_945788225.1 uncultured Clostridia bacterium | reverse complement strand
CGGTAAAGGATATTTTTGAGCAATACGCCTATAATATGCCGAGAATGCCCAAGGAGCTTATCTCCTCCATTCTCGATGAAGACGACCCCTTGAAGCTTTTTGAAAATATCACCTTCAATGTTGCTCTTCCCCTTGAAGATAAACAGCAGCTTCTTGAAGTAAAGTCGTTGATACAAGGGCTCAGCCTTATTGCTATCATTCTTTCAAAAGAGTCCGAAGTGCTTGACATTGAACATCAGATTCAGGAACAGCTCCACGACAGACTTGACAAAAATCAGCGTGACTACTATCTGCGCGAACAGATGAAGATAATTTCAAATCAGCTGGGCGACGATGACGACACTCAGGCTGAGGCGTATGATTATCTTGACAGAATTGCCGCTTTGAATCTCGCTCCCGATATTGCCGAAAAACTCAATAAAGAAGCTGAACGACTTCTCAAAATGTCGTCCTCATCGCAGGAGGCTTTTGTGGTGAGAAACTACCTCGATACCGTTCTCGAACTTCCGTGGAACAAATCCACAAAGGAAAAGGCGGACATCAAAAAGGCGAGAGCAGTCCTCGATAAAGACCATTACGGTATGAAAAAAGTCAAGGAGCGTATCCTTGAAACTATCGCCGTAAGAGAACTTAACCCCGACCTTAAAGGACAGATTATCTGCCTTGTGGGACCTCCCGGAGTGGGCAAGACCTCAATAGGTCGCTCCGTTGCAAAGGCGCTGGGCAGAAACTATGTCAGAATTTCCCTCGGCGGAGTAAAGGACGAGTCGGACATAAGAGGTCACCGCAAAACCTATGTGGGCGCAATGCCGGGAAGAATTATCACGGCGATAAAGAACGCCAAGAGCAACAATCCGCTTATTCTTCTTGACGAAATAGATAAAATGAGCAACGATTTCAGGGGCGACCCTTCTTCAGCTATGCTTGAAGTTCTTGACAGCGAGCAGAACTGCGAGTTCAGGGACCACTACATTGAAGTCCCCTTCGACCTTGGCAATGTTATGTTCATAACCACAGCCAACACCACCTCGACTATCGCTCCCCCTTTGCTTGACAGAATGGAAGTAATTGAGCTTTCAAGCTATACAGCCGAGGAAAAGTTCCATATCGCAAAGGAACACCTTATATCAAAGCAGAAGAAAAAGAACGGCATAAAGGGCGCTCAGGTGAAGTTTTCGGACGACGCTATTAAGCTTCTTATCGACGGCTACACCAAAGAGGCTGGCGTGCGTTCTCTTGAAAGAGAAATAGCTTCCCTTTGCAGAAAAGGTGCAAAGGAACTTATCGAAGAAAACAAAAAGAGCGTTTCGTTCACAGCTTCAAACCTTGAAAAATATTTAGGACCGAGAAAGTACCTTGACGATGAAAAGTCCAAAAAGGACGAAGTAGGCGTTGTAAACGGTCTTGCGTGGACATCTGTGGGCGGAGTTCTTATGCCTCTTGAAGTCATCACTCTTGATGGCAAGGGCGCAGTTGAAGTCACAGGCTCTCTCGGCGATGTTATGAAAGAGAGCGCAAAGATAGCGGTTAGCTATGTCCGTTCCGTTGCCGATAAATACGGTATCAGCAAGGATTTTTACAAAAAGCTTGATATGCACATTCACGCTCCCGAGGGCGCAGTTCCCAAAGACGGTCCATCGGCAGGAGTTACAATGACCACCGCAATAGTTTCGGCGCTTACGGGTATCCCCGTAAGAAGCGATGTTGCAATGACGGGCGAGATTACACTTCACGGAAAGGTTCTTCCCATCGGCGGACTTCGTGAAAAGACAATGGCGGCTTATAAGGCAGGAATAAAGACAGTTATTATCCCCGCTAAAAATAAGCCCGACCTTGAAGAAGTCGAAGAAGTTGTAAAAAATTCGATAGAATTTATCTATGCCGAAAATCTTTGCGATGTTTTAGACAACGCACTTGCAAAAAAGCCTGTCAAAAAGGCGACCGCTCCCAAGAGGGCGAAGAACGGGTGAATATATGAACTTTAACAAAGCGGAATTTTTTAAGTCTTTCGGCGAATTCAAACAGCTGCCGCAGTCGGACAGAACGGAGATTGCCTTTGCAGGTCGCTCAAATGTGGGAAAATCTTCGCTTATAAACAAGATTTTCAACAGAAAAAGCCTTGCAAGAGTTTCTTCCGTTCCCGGAAAGACGGCGACAATAAACTTTTATTCGCTTGAAAATATATTCATAGTCGACCTTCCCGGTTACGGCTATGCAAAGGTTGCAAAGTCTGAAAAACAGCGTTGGGCAGGGCTTATTGACGGCTACTTCAATGCTGACCGCAGGCTCGAACTTACCTTTCTTCTTATAGATATGCGACATCCTCCGTCCAAGGACGACCTTATGATGATTGACTTTCTGATAGAGACCGAACAGCCCTTTGTAATAGTGCTTACAAAGTCGGACAAGCTGTCAAAAAAGCAACAGAATGAGCGTTTAGACGGATTTATGAAAGAAATCCCTTGCGCCGAGGATATAAAGTTCATTCCCTTTTCTTCGCAGACGGGCGAGGGAGTGGAAGAGATAAGAAGTATTATAGAGGAAATTTCATCTGATTAGGAGAGGATAACAATGCTTACAGAAAATCTTGGAGTAAACTCCGCAGGACATCTGACAATAGGCGGAGTGGACACCGTTAATCTTGCAAAGGAATACGGAACGCCCCTTTATGTTATGGACGAAGACCTGCTCCGCGCAAATTGCAGAAAATTCAAAAAATCAATAGACGACTACTATGACGGCGAGGGACTTGTATGCTATGCAAGCAAGGTTTTCTGTTGCCGCGCCGTATGCAAAATCGCCATTGAAGAAAAAATAGGTCTCGATGTAGCCTCCGAGGGCGAGCTTTACACCGCTATAAGCGTTGGCTTTCCTATGGACAAAATCTGCTTTCACGGCAACAACAAGACCGACGATGAGCTTACCCTTGCTCTTTCTCACGGCGTAGGACATATCATCGTTGACAATATCACAGAGCTTGAAAGACTTAACAGAATAGCGCACAAAATCCACAAAAAAGCTAATATTATGTTCAGAGTAAAGCCGGGTATCGACGCTCACACTCACAGCTTTATCCAGACGGGACAGATTGACAGCAAGTTCGGTCTTGCACTTGAAACGGGCGAGGCTTTCGAGGCTGTAAAGACTGCTATTTCTCTTGAAAATGTCAACCTCAAAGGACTTCATTGTCATATCGGTTCTCAGATTTTTGAGATAGAGCCTTTTGAGCTTGCCGCAAAGGTTATGCTTGAATTCATTGCAAAAATCAAGAACGAACTCGGCTTTGAAATCCGTGAGCTTGACCTTGGCGGAGGATTTGGCATAAAGTATCTTGAAGAGCATAATCCCCCCGAATACGACGAATATATGAAGAGGGTTTCTGTTGTTGTAAACCGCGAATGTAAGGCTCTCGGAATAAAAAGACCTTTTATACTCATAGAGCCCGGTCGTTCTATCGCAGGACCTGCGGGAATTACACTCT
>CALZLD010000150.1 GCA_945788225.1 uncultured Clostridia bacterium | reverse complement strand
AAGGCAGAACTGTCCTTTGAGAGTATTATGAACGGATAAATTATAAAGCCGAGTGGGCATTTTTCACGAAACCTCAGCGCTTCCCCTTATTACCACCATATTTCCGATAAACTTGACAATCACATCCAAAAATAATATCATTGTAATTATGATAGTAGTTGTAACATAATGCGTCATTTCGGGTTTTCAGAAATCAAAAGGGGAAATTTTATATATGATTACAGAAATTGTTTTACTCACACTCGCGTCGGTAATATTCGTCTATAACGCCGAGAGCCTGATTGCCATTTCAGAAAATTCCTCATTCAGATTCAGAATTTCGGTTTCATTGATAATTCATATTATATCCACCGCTATGTTCAGGTTGTTCAATGAAGATGTACTTTTAATGATAATTTTATTGTCCGTAACATATATCACTCTTGTTATCCGAGTATGTTACAAGAAAAAATGCAGATTTTCAAAAGCGTTGTATATCCTTATGCTGTATTTGTCAATAGACTCTCTGCTGGCTTCGTTCATAAAATTATTAATGGGATTTATAAATGAGAAATTCTATGTTGCAAATGATATTGCTACGATTGTGGGAGCTATCCTTGCATTTCTCATAATAAAAATGATAAAGCGAAAAAACATCATTGTTGAAACTACGCTCATACCAAAGCATATCTATATCTTAATTCTTCTTTCGCTCTTTTTCAGCGGAGGATTGATTGAAGGTCAGCTACCCATCTGGGATAATACATACTTTGGCACCGTTTTCAACAGAGTTATGACGGCAATAGTAATTGTACTTCTCATAATCATAATAATCTCGCTTGTTATAAACTGTATATCGAGGGCATATCTTCAGAACACATCTTCAATGCTTGAAAAACAGGTTCAGGCTCAGATTGAATATTATGAAAAAATCGGAAAGCTGAGTAATGACCTGCGCAATTTCAGGCACGATTATAAAAATCATCTTATATGTATAGGAACTCTTATCGAACGGGAAGAATATGACGAAGCAAAAGAGTATATCGGAAAAATAGCAGACCGGAAAATAAATTCATTGAAAGAATTTGATTCGGGCAACGCCATAGCCGACGCAATACTCAACGACAAATCCGAAAAAGCTGATAAAATAGGAGCAAAAATAAGTTTTGACGGATACATATACAAAAACATTGCTCCCACGGACCTTTGCATAATACTTTCAAACGCTATTGACAACGCGATTGAGGCTTGTGAAAAAATAGAAGGCGACGCAGAAAAAACAATATCCCTTGATTGCAGTTATACAAAGGGAATTCAGATTGTCCGCATAAAAAATCCCGTTTCTGAGGATGTTGAAATATCTGATAATTCTGTCAGAACATCAAAAGCGGACAAGGCCATTCACGGCATAGGTCTTCATAATATAAGAACTACTGTCAAAAAATACGGCGGAGAGTTCGGAATTTCCTGCGAAAACAAGGAGTTCACACTATCTGTATGTTTTATGCCCCTTTCCGAAAGCGTTACATAATAAATCATAAGCCCGATTATAATCGAGCTTTTTGTTTTGAAATGATTTTATTTTCCTCCGTGGCGGTATTTCTGATATTCCCTTTCTTTCGATATTTCCATTGCTTTTTTAATTCTTCCGATTCTGCTGAATCTCCATAAATTACTCCTTACTATTTCAACCAATTCCTTGAATTCGTCCATTGAGCTGGTATCCTTATAAGGTCTGCGTTTTACTCCCTGCACTACGCCCCTGTCTATACTTCCGAAATGCTTTTCAACAGCAGTTGCGTCATCGGGATTGTCTATTACTCCGATTTCCTTGTATTTCCAGATTGCAAGTCTTTTTTCATAAGTATATTTTTCTTCAATAGAATTGGCATAATCCGAAACAACTTCTTCCTCAACTACAAAAAGACTTATCGCCTTACAATCCCTGCCTTTAAATTCTTTTTCATAGGCTCGACGAAGGTCAAAGAAAAAACTACCGAGTTTTTTATACTGTTCGTCAAAGGTTTCTTTTGCAACAGAATATTTTTCGGGAATATCCTTTATTTCAAAGAATCTGCCGTTTTCTCCTTTTCTGAAATATACTTTAAATACAGGGCTTGTCTTTGGAAATTCAACATATACCGCAAGTTCTGTCCATTCCTCAGGTATAATTTCATCGATAAGTTCATTCAGTTGAATGTAATATTTGTTTTCCGTTTTAATTTTTGCCATAATAAAATCCTCCTGTTTATTTACACTTCCGGAAATTCGCTGTGATGACTGCTTATTTTTGTCTGCAAAATCCCACATAATTATACAATATCCAAAAGAAAAAAACAGCAAAAAGGAACGAACGGATAAAAAAACGGAACGAACGGCAAAAAGTCTTGAAAAAGCCTTATGAAAATGATATACTGAATGACAGGACAGACTATCGGAGGTGACTATGAAGATGCAAATTGCGATATGCGACGACGAAAAAATAATGCGCAGTTCTCTTGTAGGATTTCTGAACGAATATGCAGAAAATCGGAGTATCGGAATGAACATAACCGAATTTCAATCGGGGGACGACCTTCTTTCAAGCAAAATAAAATTTGACATCGTTTTTATGGATTACCAGATGGAAGGTCTTGACGGAATGGAAACCTCACGCCGTTACAGAGCAGAGCAAAACTCAGACAGCACTCTGATATTTTTAAGCGCTTTTCCTCTTGTCGCCTTGCAGTCTTTTGAGGTAAACACCTTCAGATTTCTCACCAAACCGATAGACAAAGAAAAACTTTTCAAAGCACTGGATGATTATCTTGCTTCTCAGAATAGCAATAAATTCATTGTTTTCAAATCAGGTGACGGATATTATAAAGTAAAAACCGATGACATAATCTATGCCGAAGCGGAAAGAAAACATACGATAATAAGAACAACATCGGATACCATTATCGTTTCAAAAACATTACACGAAATAGAAAAAGAGCTCCCCGATGATGAATTTTTCAGATGTCAGAAATCTTTTTTGGTAAATTTCAATCACATCGAAAACTATAACAACTTTGAAATATTATTCGATAACGGAGAGAAAGCGATTATCAGCAGGAGAATATCTGCGCAGTTCAAATCGGATTTTCAGAAATTCGTTATGAGATATAATATATAGGTATGTAAATTAAATCATACAAGAAAGGTACCGCTATGAACTATAAAACAGAAAAATCCAGAATAAGCCTTGTTGACGAAAACGGCAAGGAACTCGCATTTATCACATTCCCCGAAACCGAGTCGGGCGTTTATAACATAAACCATACCGTAGTCGATGAAAGTCTGCGCGGACAAGGAATTGCAGGCAAGCTTGTCAAGATGGCGGTTGACGAGATAAACCGTCTGGGAGGAAAGGTCACGGCAACCTGCTCCTATGCTGTAAAGTGGCTTGAAAAGAATAAATAGTATTAAAAAACAGCCAAAGTGTACTTGGCTGTTTTTTTCATAATTATGCAGTTGATTATTATACACAGTTTTGTTTTACATTTTCTCAGAATTTCTGTATTCGTGCTTTTCATAATAGCCGATGAGCTCGCCGTTTTCATCACGC
>CALZLD010000149.1 GCA_945788225.1 uncultured Clostridia bacterium | reverse complement strand
ATAACTATTTACAGAAAGGAGCGGACGGTATATGAAAAAAGACAAACTCTCGATAATTGCGGCGATACTCTCATTATCGTTGATTTTTTCATCCTGCGAAAAAGTTCCCGATAACCCGTCTGTTCCCGAAAATACAACTAAAATCACAACGGCTGAAACAACCGAAAGCGTAACAGAAACCGCAACGGAGCAGACCTTTGTCACCGAAAGCGAAACTACAACCGAAAATCCTGAAATTATCCCGACAGAAACGGACGCTCCCGTAACCGAAATAATCTCAACAATATCATCGGATACAACCGAAAAAACCACAACCGCAGCTTCAACAACAGCTCCCGCAAAAGTCGTTATCCCCGATGTAAAAACCGTATCTTCGCCCGGTAAAAAGGTCTTTTCAAAGCCTACGGCAATGATTGATTACAGCAATGCCTCATTGGGATATATCTCGGCAAGCTATTCGGGGCAGAGCAGTAAGGTAAAGCTGAGAATATCCTGCGGCGATAAAAAATACGACCATAACCTTTCTGTCGGAGGAAAGACAGAATATTTTCCTCTTTCGATGGGCAGCGGAGCGTATCATCTTCAGCTTTTTGAAAATGTTGAGGGTAAATCCTATCTTCCCGTAATAGACGAAACCGTGACAATAAATATAAACGATGAAGTATCGGCATATCTTTATCCCAACAGATATGTGAATTTTGACAAGAACTCACAATCGGTGAAAAAGGCGGCTGAGCTTTGCGCAGGAAAGACAAGCGACATTGAAAAGCTTTATGCGATTTTCGGATATATAACCTCGAATGTGACATACGACCGACAGCTTGCAGAGACCGTCAAAAGCGGATATACCCCCGACCCCGATACTACTCTTTCAAAAAAGACGGGAATATGCTTTGACTATGCCTCGCTTTTTGCGGCTATGGCAAGGTCGCAGGGGATACCCACAAGGCTTGCCGTAGGATATGCCTCGCCCGACATATATCACGCGTGGAACGAGGTCTATACAAAAGAAACAGGCTGGATATCCGTTGAAATTTATCTTAAAAACAAGGGCTACAATCTTGTTGATTCGACCTTTTATGCAAGTGCAAAGGACAAGGAACAGTTTGCAAAATATATGGCAGACGGCAAAAACTATGATGTTCTTTACTATTACTGATGAAAGGAACTTTTGATATGGCAAAGATGAAAATACTTTCCGCCGATGAAACAGCGTATTTCTGTGAACAGCTTGCGCTTATGCTCAACGCGGGAATGCAGCTTGGCGACGGGCTTGAAATTCTTTCGGAAGACATAGACGACGATAAAATCAAGGAAATCTGCAGAAAACTCTCCATAAGTCTTGCTGATGAAAAAAATCTTAAACAGGCTATGGAAGAAGCTGGCGTCTTCCCCGAATATGCTGTAAATATGGTGGGAATAGGAATTGTCAGCGGACGGCTTGAAGATGTTTTAAGGGGACTTACGGAATATTATGAAAACAGGGCAAATCTTTCAAGAGCGGTAAGAAATGCGGTTTTTCACCCGTTTATGCTTCTTGTTATGATGACGGCGGTAATTATCGTGCTGGTTGTCAAGGTGATACCTATGTTTTCAGACATTTTCTCTCAGTTTGACAAAACCGTTGCCGCCGCAGCTCAGTCAAGCGTTGACTTTGCGTACAAAGCGGGAACGATTGTACTTATCGTTCTTCTTGCGGTAATTATTCTTTCGGGAATAATTGCTCTGCTTTCTCTTGCTCCGACATTAAGAAAGAAATTTCTCTCGTTCCTTTCTGTTTTTCCGTTGACAAGAGGAATTATGACAAAATTCGAGACCGCAAAGCTCACCGACGCTATGAGTATGATGATTTCAAGCGGACTTTCACCCGAGGACGCTCTTGAAAATACCGAAACGCTTTTAACCGACAAAAAGCTTTGCAAAAAGCTGTCGGAATGTCGGAAAAGCGTAATGGAGGGCGAATATTTTTCAGAGGCGATATGCAAAGCGGATATTATCCCGAAAATACATTCTCGCTCACTAAAAATAGCTTATAAATCGGGCTCTTTTGACACCACCTGGAAGAAGATAAGCAGAAGGTGCAACGAAGAGGCAGAAAAAACGGCAGGCACTTTAATCTCGTTTATCGAGCCTGCAATTATCGGGATACTTGCCGTGATAATAGGCTCAATTATGCTCACAGTTATGCTTCCGCTTATGAATATAGTATCATCGCTTGGCTGACGCTTTAAAGGAGGGAAAGGATGAAACGCTCAAAGGCTCTTAAAAATTCCCATAAGGGAACAATAGTTACTCTCCTGCTTTTTGCGCTTGTTATGGGATGGTTTGTCTTTTCTGTCATAAAAGCGGAGAAAAACGCGTCAAGGCGGAATACAGAGGCAATAAGGCAATCGGTAGAGAACGGAGTTTCTTTATGCTATTCCATTGAGGGAGCATATCCCGAAAGCCTTGACTATCTTGTGTCAAAATACGGCGTTGTCTATAACAGCGACAAATATATAGTCCACTACGATTGTTTCGCCTCAAATGTCAGACCTGTTGTAACGGTTATTGAAAAGGAAGACTGATTTATGGAAAATTATAAGGGCAAAAGCCTTGCCGATACCGTCTCGTCGGCGGGAAGTATGTTTCTCTTTCTGCTTTTTTCGGTATGTATGCTTGTAATAATAGTAACGGCGTCATTTACATACAGCAAAATCAGCAATAATTTCAACAGCACCTTCAACACCTCGGCGGTGATAAGATATGTTTCAAACCGGATGAGAAGCGCCGACAGCGTTGAAGTCACAGATGACGGAATAATTCTTTATTCTGACGGAATATCCGTGCTGATATGGTGCGATAACGGAGAAATTTTTGAAAGAAGCTTTTCGGGCGATGTGCCGAAAGCAAGCGGAGGAGATAAAATCTTTGAAGCTGACCGCCTTGAAGTCATAGAAAAGGACGGAGTATATGAAATAACGGTGCAAAAGGGCGAAGATATCCGCACAGCGCTTTTGAGAGGAGAGTGGGGCTTGTGATAAAATCAGAAAAATCCCCACGCAACCTGTTTTTTGTTGAAATAATAATAGTTCTGCTTTTCTTCTTCGTTTCGGGTGCTATTGTGATGAAAGCCTTTGCAACGGCAGATTTAAGAGCGAAAAAAAGCAGTATATGCGAAAATATAAATCTTTGCACACAATCTCTCTGCGAGGGGTACTCGGTCAAGGGGAATATAGAAGATACCACGGCGCTTGTTTTCGGTGAAGAATTTTCCGCCGATGAAAACGGAGAGTGTATCATATACCTTTCCTCCGACTGCAAAACGGTGCTTGGCTCCGACGAATGTATAATCCTTGAACTCAGAGAGAGAAAAGAGCAGAAAGCGTCGGGCGAGCTTTGCTTTCTCACAGTGACATTCAGGTATGACGGAGAAGAAATCATCTCGGCAGAGGTGTCTTCGTATACCCCAAAGAAAGCGTGAGGTGAGAGGGTATGGAAAAGAAAAATGCAAATTCCTACAACGGAATAGGTACAGGCTATGTTTCGATAATGATGATATTTACAATGCTTTGCCTTACCGTTCTTTCGGTACTTTCTCT
>CALZLD010000148.1 GCA_945788225.1 uncultured Clostridia bacterium | reverse complement strand
GCTGTCCGAAGTAATACTCAAAAAGCTGAAAAGTATGGGACTTACGGCATAAAAAATTCCTTCTATACCATATTTATATAACCGCCGCCAAAAACCGCGCCGCCGTATACTTTTATTGATATATCGCGACTTTTAGCTTGAAAAAAGACAAAAAAAGATTTATAATAAAGCTGTCGGAAGAAAGTTTTTCTGACAGCTTTTTTGGTTATATTTATTTTATCATAAATTATAAGGAGGACACACAAATGGACAGATTAAAGGGCAAGGTAGCGATCGTAACAGGCTCCACAAGCGGAATAGGAGTAGGCATTGCAAAGCTTTTTGCAAAAGAGGGCGCAAAGGTCGTTATCTGCGGACGCCGTGAGGCAAAGGGACAGGCTGTTGTTGACGCTATCAAGGCAGAAGGCGGAGAGGCTTTCTATCATTTTATGGACATCACACAGATTGAAAGCATTGACGCTCTTTTAAAAGACACAGCAGAAAAATACGGCAAGATTGACATTCTTGTTAACAACGCCGCAAATGTCGGCTTGAAGGACGGCAGAGTTGACGAGCTTACTCTTGAAATGTGGGACGCTATCTTCCAGAGCGACATTCGCGGAACATTCTATGCAACAAAGAATGTTATCCCCTATATGAGAGATAACAAGGGCGGTTCTATCATCAATATCGGCTCTATGGCTTCCTGCGGAGGAGACCTCGGTTCAACAGCTTACGCTTGCGCAAAGGCAGGAGTTGATATGCTCACAAAGTCAACGGCTTTGCAGTACGGCAAGGAAAATATCCGTTGCAACTGCGTTCGCCCCGGACTTATCGTAACACCCGAAAACGAAGCTTATGTTCCCCAGGCGCTCAAAGATGTTTTCCTCAACAACATTATGGTTAACCGTTACGGTGCACCCGAAGATATTGCAAATATGTGCGTTTATCTTGCTTCCGATGAAAGCGAATACTTCACAGGTCAGGTTCTCACAGTTGACGGCGGTCTTAACGCTCATGTTTCGACAGTCGGCGAATTCAAGAAGCTCAATTCTCGTACCTGGTAAGTTTTTTAAGAAACCCTTTACTGTAAAAAAAATACCGACTTCCATTTTGGAAGTCGGTATTTTTTCGGGAAACTATTTCCCTATTACCCTTATATTTTCATTTAAGTTGCAAGCTGTTGAGTATCCGTCGTCGTCATAAAGCTCGTATGTCGCGTTGTCGTATCCTATCAGTTTTATCCACGAAGCGTCAAGCTTTGAGGTGTTTTCGGCGCTGTCGCCTATGGGGATAGCCTTGCCCTTGCGGATAAAGAACACAAGCTCGTTAAGCTCTGCCCTGACATAATGATGACCTTTTTGAAGCGTTTCTGTTTCATAGTCGGAAAGGCTTCTCATTCTCACCATTTTCATCTCTTCGGGCAGATAAACATATCTTCCCCTTGCGTTCTGCTTATATATGGGGGCTATCATTATTTCGTTTCCGAGAAAGAGCTGGTCCTCGACATTTCTTGCGTCCTCGTCATCACGGAAATCGAATGAAATAGGATAGAACATCATCTCGTCTTTAAGGACAGCTTTCATATATTCGCTGTAAATATAGGGGATAAGACCGTATCTTATCTCAATGATATTCTTGCAGTCGGAGCAGTTGTCAAATCGGTAAAGCTCCTGCTCTCTTGTGCCGAGTGCCGAATGATTTCTCATCAGCGGAGTGAACACCGAAAGCTGTAACCAGCGGAGCATAAGGTCCTCTGTGGCGTCCGCGTTAAATCCGCCAGTGTCAGCACCCGTATAGAGAAAGCCTGCCATATTGAGCGACGGCATAAGCTGTAAATTCATCAGAATGTGCGACCACCACGATTTGTTGTCGCCCTGCCAGATTCCGCCGTAACGATGAGAGCCGATATATGAGGAGCGTGAAAACATCAGTATTCTCTTGTCGGGGGAAATTCTCCCAAAAGCCTCCCCTGCCGACCTCATCATATTGTAGCCGTAAAGGTTGTGTACTTTTCTGTGCGGAACTTTTTTGCCGTCTATATCGTGATAGAACTTATCATAGTCGTCGATGTTGTTGCTGATACCCTCCACAAGCCCCGTGAACTCAAAGAATTCATCGATGCCCATATTCTGCTCTGAAAGCTCGTTGACGCGCTTCATAACGCTCTCTAACCTGTCCTCGCAGTAGAATATTGCAGGCTCGTTCATATCATTCCAGAAGCCCTCTATGCCCTTGTCGATAAGAAAGGCGTATTTGTCGCCAAACCATTCTCTTGTTTCGCTTTTGAGAAAATCGGGGAAGTGCACCTTGCCTGGCCATACCGCGCCGACAAAGTCCTTTCCGTTTTCGTCCTTGCAAAAGAAGTTGTTTTTCACTCCCTCTTCATAAACAGAGTAGCCGTCCTCTATCTTTACTCCTGCGTCGATAATCGGAACAAGATGGATACCGTCATTTTTCAAATCGGCGACAAGCTTTTCAAAATCGGGAAAAGCTTCGCCGTTTATCGTGAAATCCTTGAAACGCTCCATATAATCTATGTCAAGATAAATGCTGTCAAGGGGGATACCTCTTTTTTTGTATTCAGAAGCGACGGTGCGTATGTCTTCTTCGGACTTATAGCCCCACCTGCTCTGTCCAAAGCCGAACGCCCATTTGGGAGCGACATAGCTTTGTCCTATCATCTTGCGGAACTGCTTTACAATGTCCTTTTCGCTTTCGCCCGATATTATGTAGACGCAGATATTGCCGTCCTCGGTGGTTACAGTCATTGTGTCGCGGTGAGTAAAGCCTATGTCATAGTCGATTATCCCCGCGTAGTCAAAGAATGCGCCGAAAAGCCTTCTGCCCGAAACGATAAAGAAATTGTGCGCGCCGTAAAGGGATGTTGTGTCCTCCTGGTGATTGGGGTTGTCGCTGTTGCAGGCTCTGTACTTCCAACCGCGCTTGTTTATTCCCCTGACCTGCTCGCCCAAGCCGTAGACAATATCCTCTTCATCGAGCATAAGGGTGAATTTTGTGTTGTTTTCATTTTTAAAATAGGGGAGCGTACCCTCTGAAACGGGCAGATTTTCACAAACTGCATAGGTTTCAACAGGGTCCCCGAAGATAAATTTTTCTATCATAAAATTCTCTCCTTATTTTGACAAATCTGTTTTTCTTACAGCGTCACGGACTTTGAGAACAAATGTGGGCGAAACCGAAAGCTCGTCGATACCCATTCTCAAAAATGTTTCGGTGAGCGTTGTGTCAGCCGCAAGCTCTCCGCAAATTCCTATCCAGGCGTTATGTGCGTGAGCGTTCTTTGCCGCTATTTCAATGAGCCTTAAAACAGCCTCGTGGTGAGTGTCGCAGAAACGCTCAATGCGAGGGTTCTGTCTGTCGCAGGCGAGTGTGTACTGCGTAAGGTCGTTTGTGCCCACGCTGAAAAAGTCAACTAAGGGTGCTAACTTATCGCTTATTACAGCGGCGGCGGGAGTTTCAATCATAATGCCGAGCTCAATGCTGTCGGAGTATTCAATGCCATCCGCTTTTAGTTCATCTTTTATGGTATCGCAGAGAGCGAGGATTTCCTCAACCTCCCACACGCTTGTTATCATCGGGAACATTATTCCAAGCTTGCCGTAAACGGAAGCACGAT
>CALZLD010000147.1 GCA_945788225.1 uncultured Clostridia bacterium | reverse complement strand
ATAAAACCTCTTTGCGATAAGGAGTAGAAAATGGCGATAAAAACATACACGGGCAAGCTTTATTCTCTTTTGAACAGCTGTGTTCCCGATGATGAAAGAATAGAGAAAAGGCTTTTAGCCGAAAAGCTTTTTGACAGCGCTTATTATGCCGAACTTTCAGAGTGCGATGTTTTCGGAACTCTTTTTGATGAGTATTTTTCAAAAGAGAAAATACTTGCGTTGCCCTATGAAAAATATGAAGACATTGAGCGCTCGGCAGAGCTTATTCCAGTTATGGCGGAACGGCTGATAAACGCCATAAGCTACGGCAACGGCTGGGCGCTGACCGAAGCGGATAAGCCTGATTTCTATAACCCCGAAAGCATAAAAAGACTTATGAAAAAGCTTGATTTTTCTGATGTCTATCTTAACGACACAAATATCACGGCAGAAAACTTTATGAATATCTTTTCTGCGGACAAGTCCGACAAAAACGGGTATTATTGCATAAAAAGAACAGTATCGGAGGTGGCTTACAATGAAGCCTGGTAAGTGGCACAGCGAGCTTGACAGATTTATCGACATCAAAACAGCGTTTGTATTAGAGGGCAATGTCTATGACCTTCATGCATATCCCACAAAGCAGGAGGACGGAAATATCCGTTGGGATATGATAATGCTAGACAATTATCTGTATAAATATCTTTGCGACAACGGCTATTCTACGGTAGTTTTCTATAACCATATCGACGGCTTTTATAACGACTATTCGAGAGAGCATCTTGAAAGCTTCATAAAGCTTTGCGGTTTTGATAAGCTTGACGAAAATACAAAGTGCTTTTCCGTAAAGTTCAATCAGGCGGCTGATTTTATCCGCAGAGCCGTTCAGAATAAAGAAAAAAGCGTTGCCGTTGTTATGATGTCGGCGTCAAGATATGCCGTTTCTGCCGATAATCTTTCAGACGGCGAAAAGGACTTTTACACAAAGCTTATGATGGCAAGCCTTAAAAAGACGCAGATAAAGCAGGGCGAGCGTTTTCTCAATAATATTATGTTCTTTGTTGCGGATAAAGCCAACGATATTCCTGCCTGGTTCTATCTTGACAACCCGATGGTAAAATCAATAAATATCAGCGCGCCCGACAAGGCTTCAAGAAGAATGTTCATAGAAAGTCAGCTTGCCTTTTTTGTTGGAGAGGAAAAGTTCACTGACGATGAAATTGAGAAATACAAAAACGAATTTGCAGACCTCACCGAAGGCTTTGCAAATCTTGAACTGAACGCTCTGAAAATTCTTTGCAAAAAAGAAAAGCTGTCGTTTTCAAAAATCAAGGACGCCGTAAATATGTATAAATACGGCATAAAGGATAACCCGTGGAACGATATTCCGCGCAGTAAGTTTGAAACGGCTGAGGAATACATAAAAAGCCGCGTCAAAGGTCAGGACGCCGCCGTTGTTCAGACGCTCGATGTCATAAAGAGGGCGGCTTGCAATATGGCGGGGCTTCAGCATTCGGGAGCAGGAAAGCCGAAGGGAGTTCTCTTTTTTGCAGGGCCCACGGGCGTCGGCAAAACCGAGCTTGCAAAGGCGGTTTCAAGCCTTCTTTTCGGTGACGATAACAACTGTATAAGATTTGATATGAGCGAATATCAGCAAAGCCAGTCCGACCAGAAGCTTATGGGCGCGCCTCCGGGATATGTGGGTTATGAATCGGGCGGACAGCTCACAAATGCCGTTAAAGAAAAGCCTTTTTCGATAATTCTTTTTGACGAGATTGAAAAGGCTCACCCTTCCGTTTTCGATAAATTCTTGCAGATATTAGAAGACGGCAGAATGACTGACGGCAAGGGCGAAACCGTATATTTTTCCGAAACGATTATTATTTTCACAAGCAACTTAGGCGTCTATAACAGCGATGAAAACGGAAGAAAAACGCAGAGTATCTCTCTTGATATGTCCTATGAAGAAATGCGCGAAAGACTCATTACTTCTATCAAAAATTACTTTAAACTGCAACTTGGCAGACCTGAAATTCTCAACCGAATAGGCGATAATTTTGTTGTTTTTGATTTTATCAGAGAGGATACCGCAAAGGAAATTGCCGACGCTCAGATAAACAAAATTTTTGCAAGGATTTTTGCACAAAAGGGAATAAGAATAACTATCTCGGATACCGCCCGCGAGTATATCTATAAAAAGGCTTTCGGCAACCTTGAAAACGGCGGACGAGGAATAGGAAATGTCATTGAGAAAAACCTCATAAATCCTCTTTCAAGATTTATTTTTGACAATAATATCACTAAAGAGGATTTGCGCATAGACTCGATTTATGAAGAGGGCAACATAGCGAATATGAATATCACCATTTTGCATTAAGGCGGTGAACATTTTTGAAGGACAGAGGAAGAGCTACCCTTGATATGAACAGCTCTCGCGACAGAAAAACAAAGCTTATGTCGGAAACTACCGACAGCCTTGTCATAGATAAAGGGGCAGAAATCGGCGGATATAAAATCGTCGGAGTAATCTCGGAAAACACGGGAGAGGCTTCTGTTCTTCTCGGCGAAAACGCTTCTGAAAAGAAAATTATCAAGCTTTTTCACAAAAACAAAAAGCCTAAGGACGATATTGTGAAAAAACTGCTTGAAATGAATTCGCCGTTTGTCGTTTCCTATGAAAAATGTGGGGAACACGGCGGAAAGTTTTATGCCGTGATGCCATATTTTGAAAAGGGCGACATCATATCCATAGCCCCCGTCAGTGAAAGCGTTTTAAGAGAAAAGATAATTCCGTCAATAGCCGATGGACTTTTGGCTCTTCACTCCGTGGGTATTGTTCACAGAGATATTAAGCCGTCGAATATCTATCTTGACAACGACGGCAGAGCAGTCATAGGCGACTTTGGTATAAGCTCCGTTCTTGATGAAAACATAAGCGTTCGTGCAACAAGTGTTTCAAGGACCTTAGGGTATGCCGCGCCCGAAACCTCGGCAGGCTTTGTATCAAAAGAAAGCGACTATTATTCATTGGGAGTTACTCTTTTACAGCTTGCAACGGGCGTTGACATTTTTGCTGGAATGACAGAGATGCAGATACTTTATCATACGCTCAACAAAAATCTTCCGATACCTAAGACAGTCAGCCCACAGCTTGCCTTGCTGATAAAAGGACTGACGCGAAAGGACAGGGAGCATCGCTTCGGATATAAAGAAATAAAGCGCTGGCTTGACGGAGATATTACGCCCGATGAAAACGGACGCTTATATGAAAAACCTATTGACAAATCAAACTTTATATTTGAAAACAAAATCTATCCCGATTTAGCGTCGCTCGCCTTCGCTTTCGGAGAAGACTGGAACGCGGCTGTCGAGTATGTTTATAAAACAAACGCATTTGAGTCAAGGCTTGCTCCGTTCAGCACAGCGCTTGAAAGAGAAATCTCGGCGCTTAAAGACCATAACAGCCCCGATGAATGTCTTTTTAAAGTGATAATGCTTTTAAACCCCGATGTTCCCATATTCTATAAGGGCAGAAGCTTTGCTTCACCCCAGGCGATAGGCGAGGAAATGGCAAAAATATACCCGGAGAAAGACGATGTGATAATCGAGCTTGTCAAGAGCGGATGCCTTAAAATCTATATGGAGAAAAAAGGCTTTGACCGAAGGCTTATAGAACGCATAGAGTATATCGGCGCACAGCTGACGCTTGAAAAAACCGAG
>CALZLD010000146.1 GCA_945788225.1 uncultured Clostridia bacterium | reverse complement strand
AAAAACCACTTTCCTTTTTTAAGGAGAGTGGTTTTTGTTTGGTATTCGATTGTAACTGCTCGATAAAGGGGAATTTTACGCTTTGAGCTTAGATATCTGATTTTTCAGCTCTTTGGACATACTA
Organism: uncultured Clostridia bacterium; assembly: GCA_945788225.1. Classification (GTDB taxonomy): domain Bacteria; phylum Bacillota; class Clostridia; order Oscillospirales; family Ruminococcaceae; genus RGIG4131. The sequence continues at coordinate 3,579 of CALZLD010000146.1, read as the reverse complement.
CTGAGGGTTTCGCAGGAGGCTGCGGATTCTTCTGCGGTAGCGGAGTTTGTCTGAACCACGCTCGAAATCTGATCTATTCCCGAGGTCACCTGATGAACAGCTTCGGCCTGAGAGGCGGAAGCCTGAGAAATACTTGTGATAAGCTCGTTTGTTTGTTCAGCAAAGCTCTTTACAGTCTTCATAGAGTCTGCGGTAGCTTCTGCAATGCGCGAGCCGTTCTCCACAGCGGTAACGGTGGCGGTAATAAGGTCTCTTGTGCTCTGAGCCGCTTCCGAGCATTTTGCCGCAAGATTTCTTACCTCGTCCGCTACGACAGCAAAGCCCTTTCCTGCGTCTCCTGCATGGGCAGCCTCCACGGCGGCGTTAAGAGCAAGGATATTTGTCTGGAATGCGATATCTTCGATTGCGCTTATTATCTTGCCTATCTCCTGCGACTGATACTGGATATCGTTCATAGCAGAGATCATATTCTTTATTTCTTCGTCCTGAACGGCTATCTTTTCGGAGGTTTTCAGAGACAGCTCATTTGCGGTGCTTGCATTGTCAGCAGTGCTTGTTATCTGAGAGGAAATGTTGTTTATGGACGAGGACAACTGCTCAATAGCCGCAGCCTGAGTGATAGTTCCGTTAGCAAGGCTCTGTGAGCCGCTTTCCATCTGCTCCGCACCGTTCATTACCTCGTCGGCGGAGAGGGTGATGTTGCGGATTATACCATGAAGATTCTGATTTATCTGCTTGAAAGACTCGTTTATTTTTATAAAATCACCCATATACTCAATGGAAGGGGAGTGCGTGAAATCGCCGTTTGCCATAGAAGAAAGAACATTTGAAATATCTGTAATATATGTGCTGAGGGAATTTTTTGTCTGCTCAAGTCTGCGGGCAAAAAGGCCCATTTCATCATTGTTGAAATCAAAGCTGCTGTCGGGTGCGCTGAGATCGCCTCTGCTCATATTTTCGGCAATGCTGTTAACTTCAATAATGGGCTTTTCAATCATTTTTCTTATTATCGCAAAAAGGATAGCCGAAGAAACGATCATAACGACAATTCCCATGACAATAACGATTATCAGCATATTTCTGAAAAGAGCGTTTGAGCTTGCCGCGGAAAGTCCTGCAAAATATGCGCCTACCAGCTTTCCGCTCATATCAAACATAGGCTGATAGATAACATAATGCTCCTGTCCGACAAGCACTGCCTTACCACAATATTCTTCGGAGTTATCGATGACGGCTTTCTTGATTTTGTCCGACATATCTGTACCAACTATCCTGTTGCCTTTTTCGTCAACAAGAGTGGTGGCATATCTGGTAGAACCTGCGAAGAGCGTGACTTCCGTTTCAGACTGAGCTTTGACATTGTCAAGATATGTCGGCTCGGAAAGGTCAAGACCAACCACCAGTGCGCCTACAACAGTACCGTCGTTATATACGGGAGCTATGTATTCAAGAGCGAGAGGAATACCGCTGTCTGCGGAAATACCGCTTTTAACGCTTCCCGCAAGTGCTTCATAAACATCAAACGAGGTAACATTGCAGCCTTTGGACTTCCATAGTACAGCTCCCTTGGTATCGGTGAGAATAACAAAGTCATAATCCGTTTCCTTAGCATCTGCCCAAGCGTTTTCAAGGCCACTTGTATTGCCCGAAAGAGCGGCTTCTGAGGCCGCCTGATTTATGGAGTCAGCGGCTCTGCCGAGGCGTTCTGTTTCCAAGGAAATGGAGTTTTCGAGGATATGTATTCCGATAACTGCATGTTCGGTCATAAGCTCGTCTGTCTGATTTCCTGCCATAATAAGCGTTGCCGAAATAACCACTACGGTAAGGGCAAGCAGCATACACAATACAGCAGTTATTATTTTTTTGCTGATTTTTGACACTATAGACATCCCCTTGTAATTTTGTAATGTTGTAAAATTATTGTATAATATTTCCATAGAAATGTCAATAAAATATCCAAAAAAATCAGTATTTATTTTATAAAAATTGTTGCATATTTCACTAACCGATAAAAATCGGGCACAAAATCAAGAAATAAAGATTTTATAAAAACGGTTTCTAAAGAAAAAACAGCCAAGGGGTGCTTGACTGTTAAAATCAGAGTTTATTCTTATCGCGCTGTATAAGAAGCAGATATCTTTCCGTAGCCAATCAGATTATTGTAGTCAGTATACGGCGAGCTGTTCAGTTCTTTTGCTATCTGTGCCATATCATTGCCACTTCTGTCAAAATTTGTTGACTCTACCCCAAAAGGCTCATTTTTCAGCGCAAAAACATATACAGTATAGGTGTGCGTTCCGTATGGCGGATATGGCCCGATATACTGCCCCTTGACTTCATAATCATCGGTTTTCATAATCGTTTTGTACTCATCATCACATAACCCTTTTGGAATATCTGTGCACTGTATTCCGTCCATTTCCCAGTGCAACCAGTTATCTGCCGTTTCATCTATCATATAAATGTAATAAAAGTTTGCACCCTTGACAGGCTCCCAGTGAAGTTCGGGGGACAGGTTTTGTCCGTCAGCCTGATTACTGATATCATTATTCCAGACGCCGTTTATTATGTCATCGGAATACACCTGAAAAGTATCACACTTATTGAAATCAAACTTGTATTGTTCCACCGCTACGGCAAAGCTTCCCACAAATCCGACAGCAATCGGTATTACGGACGCTAATGCCAGTACAGCATTTTTTATAGCTTTTGCATTATTCTTTTTTAGTTTGAATACAATCATTGAAACTGCAGATATACAAAACATTATTCCGCCAAATATACCTATAATTCCAAGTATTCCTTTTACTACATTGTATCCGTTCATATTGATTAAAATATCACCCCTTTGTGTAATATCAGGTTGTTTTTAAATTGTATCATAGCAATCCGGAAAAAGCAACTGCAAAGCAGTCAGGATTTTATTTGCATTCTGATACAATAAATGCTATAATGATGAAAAAATAAAACGGAGGGAATTATGCGTTATATTTTAGAAAACGATATGCTTCGTGTTGAGGTTGACTCTTTCGGGGCGGAGCTTAAATCTGTAAAATCAAAAAAGAACGACCGTGAATATATGTGGTATGCAGACAAGAAGTTCTGGGCAAGAACATCGCCCGTACTTTTCCCTTTTGTGGGGAGCGTAAAGAACAAGGAATACATATTGAACGGCAAGCGTTATCCTATGGGACAACACGGCTTTGCAAGAGATATGGAACATTCTTTTTTATCAAAGACAGAAGATGAGATTTATTTTGAGCTTAAAAGCAATGAGGAAACTCTTTCAAAATACCCTTTTGAATTTGTCCTTAAAATCGGATACAAGCTTGTTGAGAACACGATAAAGGTAATATGGGAGGTCTATAACCCCAGCGGTGAAACCCTGCCGTTTTCTATCGGAGCGCACCCTGCTTTTATATGTCCTCTTGATAACGAAAACAGCAAAGCAGGTTATAAAATATCCTTTAAAAAATTTGCCGAAAAGACAGAAAACACCGCTTTTAATACCGTCATTGACGCCTTTGCAAAGACTGTTCCCGTTGAGGTTATTCATCATCACGGCAACACAAGGGATAC
>CALZLD010000145.1 GCA_945788225.1 uncultured Clostridia bacterium | reverse complement strand
TGAGCCGAATTTTCTCCGTTGACAACGGTTATGTCAATGCCCTTTGCTTTTTTTAGTTTAAAGATATTTTCAGCAAAAAAGTCTGAGCCTGACTTTCCCACAATATCTCCCACAAAAAGTAATTTCATATATTCTTACACCTTTTCTCTCTTTTTAAGTATCTTGTATGTAATGAATGCCAACATCGAAAAAAGAATGATAAGTCCTGCAATAAGAGCAGTGCAGGCGGCAAAATATTCCTGCGGCAAGATAAGCACAATGGGGTCGGTTTTGGGGTCCATCATCCAGTAATCGTTTGAAAACGCGATTTTGTGGAATGTGATAAAGGTCTTTTCCCAGAAAAGCGCCGCGGGAATTCCCACCGCAACGGGAAGAATGACCGCCGTCAACGAGCCGAATTTGAGATAGGAAAATTTCTTTGATTTTATTCTCTCGACAGATAATATTATTGTCGCAATAAGAGAAATATACATTGCAATTTCAATTATGACAAAAATTCTCTTGACTTCATAAAAATGAATTCTTCCGCCCTCGGATTGAGGTATGCCCTTGAATTCAAGGGTTTTGGGACCGAATATGCTGTTGTAGCTTATCAGTGCGTCATAATCAGCCCTTGCCTCTTCTTCCGAAAATCCCACGGACGCAGGAATTGACATTTTTTCCGACATATAGTAGTAAAGCGGTCTGAAATTAAGAGCTATCACCACTCCCGATGTCATAATAAGCACCGCTAAAAATATCGACGCCAAGACTGTTTTTAATCTGTCCATTTTATGTCCTTTCAAAAAATAAAGGGTATCGAGTTACACGCTCGGTACCCTTTGATATTTCTGTAAATTATTTTTGATAAAGTACCCTTTAAGCGACGGTATCAAGCATTTTGCCGAGGGGAGTATTCTCTCCGCCTTTGCCGACATCGAATTTAGCGGAATTGTCGCTTTTTGTAGTAGTTCTTGTCGTTCCGCCCGAAACATAAACCTCTCCGCATTCGGGACAGATACCCGTGTGGATTGTAACCGACTGAGAAACGACCTTTCTGCCCTCGCGCGCAGCCTTCGCCTGATTTCTGACAACATGCTCCTGCTCGTGACCTCTTACAGCCTGCATAGCGTTCTGTTTTGAAATTTTTGTCGGCGTCTGGAACGATACGCCCGAATCGTCGGAACCGTCCTGATATTTTCTGTTCTTGCAGGTCTGACATTCTTCCTTGACAAAGCCGTCCTTGAATTTATTTCCGCCGTTTTTGCTATTCTTGTTATCCGTAACAGACAGGGTGTTTCCGCTTTGATTGCCCATTTTGTCAACAGTATTCTGCCCATAAGCCGAATATGCCTTATAAGCCGAAACAGGAGAAGAAAAGGGGTTTCTCTCAGCAAAGGACGCACCTGTGTTAAGTACCGAGCCTATCTCCATAAAAATCCACACCTCCTTGTGTGAAATAAAAACACTACTCCTTATGCAGAGTGTACCATAAATTCCCTGATAAATCAAGAGGTTTTAACAAAAATCGTTGTAAGAAACTAAAAATTATGTTATAATTATTGTGAGGTGACGCTTTTATGCTTCTTACTATCGGAATAATAATGAAAAACGAAGAAAAATATCTTCCCCTTTGTCTTGACGGGTTAAAGCCTATTATGGAGGCTCTGCTCTGTCAGCTTATCATTGTTGATACGGGTTCGACGGATAAATCTGTGGAGATAGCCAAAAAATATACCGACGATGTGCGTTATTTTGAATGGTGCGATGATTTTTCCGCCGCGCGAAATGTCACCTTGCAGGGCGCTCTCGGCGAGTGGTATATGTTTATCGACGCGGATGAAATATTCACAAAAACCGATGAACTGATAAACTTTTTCAGATCGGGCGAATACAAAAACTACAATTCGGCGACGATCACCATAAGAAATTACAAGGACTATGAAAAGACGGAGTATGCCGATTTTATGGCTCCCAGGCTGACAAAAATCCTGCCCGACACAAAATTTGAAAGAAGGATACACGAAGGTCTTACTACATACAACTATCCGTTGAAGAATATCGACTGCCTTCTTGACCATTTCGGATATGTTATGACTGACGATACCGCCGTCAGCAAGGGCGAAAGAAATATTCCGCTTTTAATGAAAGAGCTTGAAGAGGACCCCGACAACTCAATGACCTATATGCAGATAGCCGAATCGTATAAGGGCATAGATGTTGACAAATCAATCGAATATTGCAACAAGGGCATAGAAATCAACGAAAAAAATCCGCATTATTCAGTTCACGCAATTTTTCTTGACAAGGCGGAGGCTTATGCAAGAAAGAACGACTATGAAATGGTGCTTCAGACGATAAAAGAACACGATGAGTTCAAAAAGAGGAGCGATGTTGACAGCAAGGTAGGGCTTGACATTGAGTTTTTCTACATAAAGGCGATGACTCTTGTTTTGCTCAAAAGGCACGAAGAAGCCATTCCCGCTTTCAGAGAATACGCCGACTTTTTCAAAGAATATTCTCAGGGGAAATATCACACCGCCGACATTATGCTCGGCGCCGTCAAGTATGACACCGCAGACGCATTCGCAACCGCTATGCTCCGCGCGGCAAGCTGTTGTATCGAAACGAGAAAATTCAACAGCTGTCTTGACTTTTTAACCTCTGTTCCCGTTAAAGAAAAGCTTTCGGACAGCGAATATATGCACACCTATATAAAATGCCTGATAATCGTCTGTCAGAGCCTTAAAAACTATTCGGCGATAAAGAGAATTTATATGAACCTTGACGACAACAACAAATATGTTTTCTGCGGATACATAGGCTCTTATATGAGCGAAAAGGGAGCGCAGTTTGCAAAAGAAATAGCAAAGCTTCATATCAACTCCGATATCGACAGGGCGCTTGCTATATATATTTCGTCCGAAGAAAAAGACCTTTCTGAAACGGAACTTGTAAGTTCTTTAAAAGAGCTTAAAGCTATAATGCAGAAAAACCCCGATGTTCAGGCGCTTGCAAAGTTTGCCGCCGAGAATATAAAGAAAAAGCTTGACGAAAAGCTCAGTCCTGCTCCCACAAGCGAGCTTGAAGCGCTTGCAAAGGTTGTCAAGAACAATATCAGGGGATTTATCGAAAGCGGAAAAATCGCCGAGGCAAGAATGTATCTCAATCAGCTGAAAGAGCTTTGCCCCAATGACAACGAGATAACGGTTTTAGAAAATATGATAGAAAACGCTTTGCAGTAGCAGGTTGTATTCATAATTTTTCATATCGTAAATTAAAAAGCACGCCTTATGGCGTGCTTTAAATTTTGCAAAGAAAAATCCTACATTCTGTCAGGACAATCAATTTTAAGTATCTCGGAGCAGTTTTCAAGCGCTACCCTTACAGCGTCGCAAAGAGCAAGACGAGCCTCTTTGAGCTGTTTTTCTTCGCCCTTGACATGACAAGCGGCATAGAATTTATGGAACAGCGTTGCAAGCTCAAGGCTGTATCTTGTAATTCTTGCAGGGTCATAATTCTTTGCCGATTCGTCAATCTCGTTGGGCAGTGCCGCAAGGTGACGGATAAGCTCTCTTTCTTCATCGGAAGAAAGTATCGAAAAATCAGAGCCTTTCTTTGCGGGAACATCTCCGTCCTCGGCAAGATTGCGCAAAATCGAGCATATTCTTGCGTGAGCGTACTGAACATAATAAACGGGGTTCTGAGCCGACTGCTCAACCGCTA
>CALZLD010000144.1 GCA_945788225.1 uncultured Clostridia bacterium | reverse complement strand
CTTTATGGGGAGTATGCGTTATTATCGACCACGAAAACGGCATTGAGGGGCATTACTACGGTCTTGCAAAGAATGTCAATGTCAAGCCCGACCAGAAGGTAGCCTCGGGTGAAGTGATAGGCGCTGTGGGAAATACCGCCGAGTGCGAGCTTGCCGAGGATTGTCATCTTCACTTTGGCGTAAAGCAGAACGGCGAATGGATAAGCCCTATCCCCTTTATAAGAGCCAATATGTAGCAAATACCCGATAATAACAAAAAAGGTACCCAAAAGGCTTAGTGACGATACATATTCTGTATCGTCACTTAGTCAATAAGGTACCTTTTTTTAATCTTTAAGGTCTATTCTCTCGGTCATATTATGGACAATTTCTTTAATAAGACGCGGTAAGAAAGGCTTTGTAACAAAGTCGTCGCAGCCGAGGTCTCTGAATAATCCCAACGAGTCAAATTCCTTGTCGCTTGTTGTCAGCACAACGGGAACATTATATTTTTCCTTTATCTGTTTCAATGTTTCAATGCCGTCCATATCGGGCATATTCACATCAAGCAGAATAAGGTCAAAGCTCTGTTCTTCAAGAAGAGACAAAGCCTCTCTTCCTCCGTTTGCGGGGACTATCTCATAAATCGGCTCGTCCTTCATTATACGCGCAATTATCTTATTATTGATAGGCTCGTCGTCAACGGTTAGAATTCTGCGCTGACGCTTGTCCTTCTGGCGCATTGTGTAGTCCTTGTCCTCGTCTATCATAGCTATCATAATATCGGCTATTTTGGGGTCGAACTGCGTTCCCTTGCACTTTTCTATTTCGGCGCGGACAACATCCTGAGGCAGAGCGTTTCGGTAGCTACGGTTACTCGTCATAGCGTCGTAAGAGTCCGCAACTCCCAGTATTCTTGCCGCTTCGGGAATTTTTTCTCCCGCAAGGCCGTTGGGGTAACCCTTGCCGTCATATCTTTCGTGATGATATTTTGCGGCTATTGCTATAAGCTTGCTTCCCGATATACCACTGAGTATATGGTAGCCCGTAACGGGGTGTATCTTTATAATGTCGTATTCCTCGTCGGTAAGCTTACCGTCTTTATTTATTATTTCAACGGGTATTCTGATTTTTCCCACATCGTGCAAGAGCCCCGCTCTGTAAATTTCGTCCTGCTCGTCCTTATCCTTGCCCATTCTTTCGGCTATCATACGCGAATATTTTGCAACGCGCTTTGAATGACCGCTGGTGTATCTGTCTTTTGCGTCGACAGCTTCACTGAGCGCCGTAACGGTCTGAACAAAGAGAGCCTTGATTTCATTCTGTCTGTTGACAAGCTCGCTTGTCTGCTCTGCTATTTTCTGTTCAAGAACAGCCTGCATTCTTTCAAGCTCGTTCTTTCTTGTGACAAAGATAATCATACTTACAATACATACAATCGTAAGCAGTAACGCCTCGGCAAAGACAGCCACAAGATATGTTCTGAAAAACGGCTTTTCCCACGGTCTTATCTGGGTTTCAAGGGTATAATTCGTTTCTTTTAATACATATTCTCCCGTACTGTCAAGTATCTGAAAACAGATATTGTAACTCTGTTTATCGGGCTTGAAAATCTTTATGGGTTCTATTTCGTTCCAGTCGTATATCTTCGGATTGTTGTCAAGCTCCTTGACAAAAAACCGCACCTTTGCGTCAGAAAAGGCATAGTTTCTCACCGAAGCGTAAAGCTCGATATTTTCTGCGTCGGCAGGGATACTGATTTTTGCGCCATTTGAAATTTCCAGCGGTTTGCCGTCGCATTCTGCGGAGGTAATGCCGTATTTCATATCGGTATTATCGCTTTCAATTTTGCTGAAAACTATTACTCCGCTGTTACTGCAAAGGAAAAGTCTGCCGTCCTCTGAAAGATAATTCTTTGAATTTGCGGTAAGACCTGACAAAAGCCCCTTGCTCGCTCCGTAAAGCTCATAACGGGTGTCGCTGTCCGCGCAAAGCTCCGAAAGCTTTGCTTCATACATTCCCGCACTGCAGGTAATATATGCCTTTTCGCCGTCCACAATTACATCAAAGTTGTTGAAGTACGGGAAATTCGACAGCCTCTTCTCGCCGTTTTCATCAATGTGGCAGAGCGCGTTGCTCGTTACAGCGATATAGCCGTTGTCGCAGGGAATGATTTTCAGAATGATATTCGATGAAAGACCGTTTGTCACCGTATAGTTTTTAACAATCTTTCCGTCGGATATAATATAGATACCGCTTCCGTCGCTTCCTGCCCATACATTTTTGTCGTGACCTTCAACAATGCTGAGTATCTGAGTATTGTCAAGTCCGTCCTCCGATGTGAGTGTTCCCGTCAGCTCGCCGTCCTTAAAAAAGTTTATTCCGTCCGCCGTTCCCACAGCAAGAGTACCGTCCGAAAGCTCGGTCATACACCTGAAACGGTCGCTGGTTACGCCGTCGGTTTCCATTGTGTATTGTCTTATCGCGCCGTCGGGCGAATATCTGAAAAGTCCGCCGTAGGTGCAAGCCCAGAGATTATCTTTACTGTCGGCAAAAACATATCTCACGCGAAGTCCTTCGACCGCCTCTGCAAGCTTGCCCAATTTTCCGCTTATTCCGTTTTCGGTGAATACCACAAGTCCACTGTCCGTTCCGCATACATAACAGCCGTTATAGTATTCCACGGCGTTGACAACTCTGCCGTCTATTCCCGCCTTTTCAAATACATCTATAAAAGGACTTTCCGAAAGCTTCATAACGCCGTAATGCGACGAAGCAAGCCACAGGTTGCCCTGATAGTCCTCGTGGAAATACACTATCGACGAGTCAAAGCCGTTGAAGCTCACCTTGCGGTATCTTCCGTCATCGCCGATATATCCCGTTTCGGACCTCTGTGCTATCCAGATACGGCCCTTGCTGTCCTCAAAAATTGCGGAAATCTGGTCCGCCGATATATCAATTTTTTCTTTCAGCTTTACACCGTTCGAGCCTACCTGAGCTTTAAAAAGCTCGCCTGTTTCGGTGCCTATCATCAGCCCCTGGGAAGTGGGAGCAATCGCGTAATAGAAAAAGTCGCCGAAGCCGTTATTGTCAAGCGGTTTTACCCCGTTTTCATCAATCGTATAGACATCGCCCGTATTGTCAAGAGCGATAAGCTTATCGTTGTAAACGGTCATATATTTTACAAAGCTAAGGTCGTTGTCAAGTATCTCAATAGTATCGTCACTGCTGAATTTGCATATCTTTCCGCTTGTGCCCACATATACATTGCCGTTATTATCCTCTGCAAAGCAACGGACAGAGTTTGACGTCAGACCGTTCTTGGCGGTGAAATAGGTGTATTTTCCGTTTTCGTATCTTGCGATACCTGCGTCGTTTGTTCCTATCCAGAGCCTTCCATTGCTGTCGGTCATCATTCCGACAACATTCACGAGTCCGCCCTCTCTGATAAATTCAAACTGTGTGCCGTCGTATCTTGTAAGACCTGCATAGCTTCCTATCCAGATATAGCCGTCGTCGGTCTCGCATATTACATTCGCGTCCGATGACATCATTCCCTTTGCGTTGTTGTATATCACCTCGACAAAATTATATTCGGGAATATTGACGGCAAGAGTATCCACACGGGATATTCCCGATACGCAGGCAAGCGCCGTGATGAACGCAACAAGTGCCGTTGCGTTCTTATTTATATCCTTTTCAACGCCTTTTTTCTTTTTTATAAAGTTTGATGTGTTGACAA
>CALZLD010000143.1 GCA_945788225.1 uncultured Clostridia bacterium | reverse complement strand
GGCAATTCGTATTGACATTATTAGTACCGTTGCTTTGTGGCTCGGTAACGCTACAAAAAAACATACGCTCATCAGAAACAGAGAAACTAAAATCTCTTTCGTTCTAATGAGCGTATATTATTACGAATTGCCAAAGGGGGCTTACATCGGTACCGTTTTTTTATTTCTGTCCGTAGTAGGCATTTGCCCCGTGTTTTCGGAGGTAATGCTTATCGAGAAGCTCTTTTTGCATAGGTGAAATATCTTTATTTATGGCGAGAGCGTGCCATGCCATAAAGGAAACTTCTTCAAGCACAACGGCGTTATGCACTGCGTTATCGGGAGATGTTCCCCAGGCAAAAGGTCCGTGGCTGTGAACAAGCACCGCGGGGATATCGTCGGGTGACTTATCCGCAAATGTTTCTGTTATCACCTTGCCCGTTTCAAGCTCATAACTGCCTGCTATTTCTTCGGGCGTCATCTTTCTTGTGCAGGGGATTTCGCCGTAGAAGTAGTCGCCGTGAGTTGTTCCGAGAGGAAGTACCCCTAAGCCGAGCTGAGCCATTGTTGTCGCCCAACGGCTATGGGTGTGGACTATTCCGCCGATGTTTTTAAAGGTGCGGTAAAGGTGAAGGTGGGTGTCTGTGTCGGAGGATGGGTTGAGGGTGCTGTCAATGGTCTTGCCTGTTTCCAAATCGACCATAACCATATTTTCGGGGGAGAGCTTATCATAGTCCACTCCCGACGGCTTTATCACCATTATCCCCTTTTCCCTGTCTATTCCGCTGACATTGCCCCAGGTGAATGTGACAAGGTTATGCTTCGGGAGAAGCATATTAGCCTCATAGACCTGCTTTTTAAGGTTTTCAAGCATAGTTTTCACCTCTTATTTAAGCTTCCACGCAACATCGAGCATAAAGAGTTCTTTTTCGAGTTCTTCAAGGTTTGTATCCTTTGTGATATGAACAAATTCGATGTCCATAATTCTTGCAAAGTCCATAAGCTGTTCTGCCGTTACATCATAGCTGAGAACCGTGTGGTGCGCTCCACCGCACAAAATCCACGCCTCTGCTCCTGTAAGAAGGTCGGGCATTGCTTTCCACATTACTCTTGCAACGGGAAGATTGGGCATTTCATAGATAGGCTTTACACATTCGATGTCCTGACAGATAAGACGAAGTCTTCCGCCCATATCGATAAGGCAGGTTACTATACCCTTGCCCTCGTGTCCCTCAAAGACAAGTCTTGCGGGGGGTTCTTTTCCGCCTATGCCGAGGGGATGAATTTCAATCTTTGGCTTATCTGCGGCAAGGCTGGGGCATACTTCGAGCATATGCGCGCCGAGGCTGAGCTCGTTGCCTTTGGTGAGGTCATAGGTGTAGTCCTCCATAAAGGAAGTTCCGCCTGTTTTACCCTCGGACATTTTCTTCAAAAGATATGTGAGTGCAGAAACTTTCCAGTCGCCCTCGCCACCGTAGCCGTAGCCCTTAGCCATAAGGTGCTGGCTTGCGATACCGGGGAGCTGTTTCATTCCCCAGAGGTCCTGGAATGTGTTGGAGAATGCCTGACAACCCTCTTCGTCCATCATCTTCTTGATAGCGATTTCGCACTTTGCCTGATATTCGAGAGTTTCGATATCCTTTTCGTCAAAGTTGAAGGTATACTCGCTGCGGTATTCGTCCATAAGAGCTTTGAGCTCGTCGTCTGTTACCTTTGAAATGTAATCTACAAGCTGACCGACGGGCCAGGTGTTGACCTGCCAGCCGAGCTTCTTCTGAACTTCAATCTTGTCGCCCTCGGTAACGGCTACCTCACGCATATTGTCGCCGAAACGCATAACCTTGAGCTTTTTGCTCTCTGCGGCGCCGACTGCGGCTCTCATCCACGAGCCTATCTTTTCCTGAATATCCTCGTCCTGCCAGTAGCCTGCTATGATTTTTCTGCCCATTCTCATACGGGCACCGATAAAGCCGTGTTCACGGTCGCCGTGTGCAGACTGATTGAGGTTCATAAAGTCCATATCAATCTCTTTATCGGGAATCTGTCTGTTGAACTGGGTATGGAAATGACAATAGGGCTTTTGCAGGAGCGCAAGTCCGTTTATCCACATTTTGCTGGGGCTGAAGGTGTGCATAAAGGTGATGATACCTGCGCATTTATCGTCATAGTTTGCTTCTTTGACGATTGATGTTATTTCATCGGCTGTCTTAACAACAGGCTTGAAAACTACCTTGCAGGGAATAACGGGAGAGTTGTTGAGAGCCTCGGCGATTGCTGTCGAGTCCTTGGCAACCTGCTTTAAGGTTTCTTCTCCGTAGAGAAACTGTGAGCCTGTTACAAACCAGAATTCATAATCCTTGATTGATGACATAATAAATCTTCCTTTCTGAAAAATTACTTTGCGGTTACGCCTTCCCAGTCTTTAAGGAAGCGTTCGATACCGATATCGGTAAGCGGATGCTTAATCATCTGTCTGATAACATTCATGGGGACTGTTGCAATGTCGCAACCCAGTCTTGCGGCGGTAACAACATGAATGGGGTTTCTTATCGACGCGGCGATAATCTCTGTCTTTATGTTCTGAACGGAGAAAATCTCTGAAATTTCTTCGATAAGGTTCATACCCTCGTTGCCGATGTCGTCAAGTCTGCCGAGGAAGGGTGAAACATAGGTAGCCCCTGCATTTGCGGCAAGAATAGCCTGTGCGGCAGAGAAAACGAGTGTGACATTTGTCTTTATGCCCATTGCTGTGAGCCTTTTGCAAGCCTTTAAGCCCTCGGCGCACATAGGAAGTTTAATGACGATGTTCTTGTTTATCTTTGAGAGCGGAATGGCCTCTTCTACCATTTTGTCGGCTTCGAGAGAAATTACCTCGGCGGAGATAGGTCCGTCAACTATTGAGGCTATCTCGGTGATGACCTCTTCAAAAACTCTTCCCTCTTTTGCAATGAGCGAGGGGTTTGTGGTTACTCCGCAGATGACGCCCAGGTCGTTTGCCTCTCTGATGTCGTCAACATTGGCGGTGTCAACAAATAACTTCATTTTAAATTACCTCTTTTATATGGAATTGATTGCGGCTTTTTCTGCCGACAAAAGCTTTTCAAACCTCTTTGCGTATTCGGCAAAGGATTTTATGTCGGTTTCTGTGGGAGCTAAAACTTCGCCCTGCATATTTGCAAAAACTTTCTGCGATAAGAAGTCGGCAAGGTTTTCGTTTTTGTTTTCTCTTACATTATAGTCGGCAAGGATTGCTATTCCCCACGCTCCGCCCTCTCCTGCCGAGCGCATAAGCTCAACGGGAACGCCCAGTGCGGCGGCAAGATAACGCTGTCCGGCTATGGGAGATTTGAAAAGTCCGCCGTGAGCGTAAATCTTATCGAGGCTTATCTTTTCTTCTAAAAGAAGAATATCCATTCCCAGCTTTAAGGTCGACATTGCCGAGTAGACAAGGCAACGCATAAGGTTGTTTATTGTGAACTTTGCGTCGGGAGTTTTTGCAAGAAGCGGTCTTCCCTCGGTAAAGCCCGTAACATGCTCGCCTGAATGGTAGTTACAGCTTACAAGTCCGCCGAGGTCGTCATCGGCTGTGAGGGACGCCTCGTAAAGCTTGTCGTAAAGCTCGCTTTTAGGGGGAGTTACTCCGAAAAGGCTTAAAACTCCGCCGAAAAGCTTTACATAGCTGTCAAGGTCCGTCGAGCAGTTATTGCAATGCACCATCGCAACGGGACTGCCGTCGGGAGTGGCTACTATGTCAATCTGTTCATAGCGCTTTGAGAGGACCTTTTCAA
>CALZLD010000142.1 GCA_945788225.1 uncultured Clostridia bacterium | reverse complement strand
GCCTTGCAGATAAGATACATACCCATACTTGCTCGGATTGTCGTTATATCAAATGTTCCGATAGTTGAGATTACCTCTTCAAGCGATGAAATGACTTCATCGGGCGTCATATAGATTTCCTTGTGGTCGCTGCCTATATAGTCGGCAACTTCTTTTGCGTATTTAAGGTCGATAGCGTCCTCGCTCATACCTATTGCAAAGGTCTTTATCGGCTTGTCGCTCTTTCTTGCGGCAATAGCGCATACAAGGGACGAGTCAAGTCCGCCCGAAAGCAGAAAGCCTACCTTTGCGTCTGAAACAAGGCGCTTTTCAACACCTGCCGTCAGCTTTTCACGGATATTTTTGCAGGCAGTTTCAACATCGTCGTAAATGACCTCCTGCGGTTTTGAAATGTCGTTGTAGCAGACAAATTTTCCGTCCTTGTAATAATGTCCGGGGGGAAAGGGCATTATTTTCTTTACAAGTCCCACAAGATTTTTAGGCTCGCTTGCAAAGACAATAATGTCCTTGTCGTCATAGCCGTAATAAAGCGGACGGATACCGATAGGGTCTCTTGCGGCAATATATTCTCCCTTTTCGCCGTCATAGATTATGCAGGCAAATTCAGCGTCAAGCATAGAGAACATATCAACGCCGTATTCACGATACATAGGCAGAATTATCTCGCAGTCGCTTCCGCTTTTAAAGGTGTAGCCTTTTTGTATGAGAATTTCTTTTTGTTTTTCAAAACCGTAAAGCTCGCCGTTGCAGACAACATAGCTCCCCGAAAGAGAGAATGGCTGCATACCCTCGGGGGTAAGTCCCATAATAGCAAGCCTGTGAAACCCTAAAAGTCCCTTGCCTGTATCGACGATACGACTGTCGTCGGGACCTCTTGTAACGGTGCGGCAAAAGCCTTTCTTGAATAATTCAAGGTCAACTCCGCTGCCGCAGTAACCCATAATTGAACACATATATAAAACCTCTTAACTTTATTTTTTGTCTAAACATAGGAAACGGGGCTCCCCGTGAAGCATGCGGGGAACCCTATTCCGTATATCAGGGGATCATCCTGCGAAATTAGATAATTTCTTATTCAACATCCTGCAAAGCGTCAAAGCCTTCTTCGCCCGTTCTTACCTTTACAACATTTTCAACATCGTATACGAAAATCTTTCCGTCGCCGATATGTCCTGTGTAAAGAACTCTCTTTGCAGTTTCAATAACCGTTCTTACAGGCACCTTGCTGACAACAACATCGACCTGAATCTTAGGAAGAAGGTTAGCCTCAATCTGAACACCTCTGTAGTATTCGGGCTTGCCCTTCTGCGCTCCGCAACCAAGAACATGCGATACTGTCATACCTGTAATGCCGATATCCATCATAGCGCTCTTGAGCTTTTCAAATCTGCTTTCCTTGCATATAATTTCAACCTTTGTGAACTTAGGCGAGTCGTCGTCAACAAAAGCAGGAACCTTCTTGACGGGAACAGCCTCTGCAACGGGAGCGTCGCCCGTAACCGCAACTGCGTCTTCATAACCGTAGTCAAGGCTTTCAACCGCGGGAACAAAGTCTGCATAAGCGCTGGGAAGACCGTGCTCTGTGCTGTCAAGTCCCTTGATTTCTTCTTCTTCGGTTACCCTAAGACCGATTGTCTTTTTAATGATAACGAATGTGATTGTCATTGTGATTGCTGTCCAGAGAAGGATTGCAAAGATACCGAGGCACTGGATACCCAGAAGCTTTGCACTGCCTGTGTAGAAAAGTCCTTCAAGTCCTGCGGGTGCTGCGGGGTTTGACAAAAGACCAACTGCGATTGTACCCCAGATACCGTTTGCAAAGTGAACACCTACTGCACCTACGGGGTCGTCGATGTGAAGTTTAAGGTCGAGGAATTCAACTACAACTACTACAAGTATACCTGAAACAACACCTACGATAGCGGAACCTAATGCGTCGAGAGAGTCACAACCTGCTGTGATACCTACAAGTCCTGCAAGGGACGCGTTAAGGCACATTGAAACATCGGGCTTGCCGTTTTTAACCCAGGTGAATATCATTGTAACAACCGTTGCAACTGCGGGAGCTATTGTTGTTGTAACAAAGATAGATGCGAGTGAAGCGCCGTCCCAAGCGGCTGCGCCGTTGAAGCCGTACCAGCCGAACCAGAGAATGAAACAACCGAGTGCGCCGAGTGTTACCGAGTGACCTGGAATAGCGTTGACCTTTGTTACCTTGCCGCTCTTATCTTTAACATACTTGCCAAGACGGGGTCCCAACATAATCGCGCCGATGAGAGCCGCCATACCGCCGACGGAGTGGATAGCCGCCGAGCCTGCGAAATCGTGGAAGCCAAGCTGTGCAAGCCAACCCTGCGAGTTCCAGACCCAGCCTGCCTCAACGGGATATACAAAGAGTGAGATTACTGCCGAATATACGCAGTATGAAATGAACTTTGTTCTTTCTGCCATAGCGCCCGAAACGATTGTAGCCGCCGTTGCGCAGAATACAAGGTTGAATACGAAAGATGGAGCGTTGCCTGCGGCTAAAAATCCGCCGAAGTCTGTGAGGATGTCAAGGTTGGGAACACCAAAGATGCCCATTACATAATCCTCAGCCATCATCAAACTGAAACCTAAGAGAACGAATACAACAGTACCGATACAGAAGTCCATAAGGTTCTTCATTATGATGTTTCCTGCGTTTTTCGCTCTTGTAAAGCCTGTTTCTACCATTGCAAAGCCTGCTTGCATAAAGAATACCAGCGCGGCTCCTATCAAAAACCAAACCCCGAATACTTCACTTGTCGCCGTGTCTTGCACAAGTTTCGTGATTTCTTCAACTAACATATTTAATCGTCTTCTTTCTCAAATGAATTTTACTTAAATGTCCTATTTTACGCTGAACAGAAGGTCTGCGTATGTAGGGAACGGCCAGTAGCTCTTTGCTGTGAGCGTTTCTGCCTCGTCGCAGGCAAGTCTGAGTTCGCTCATTTTAAGAAGAACATTATCTCTTATCATCGCGGACTCTGCTCCGATATCCTCTGCCTTGCCGAGTGAAAGAACAGCGTCTTCAAGTTCCTTTGCCTTGACTGCAATTCTGTCTGTCAGAGCCGAAAGCTTCTTTACAAGCTCTGTTTCAAAAGCGCAGGCAAGCGACGGGTCAAGAGCCTTCTTAGCCGACGCTGACTTTGCTGTGTCTGCCGCATATTTTTCAACTGCGGGAGCAATCTGCGTCTTTGCCATATCAGCCATTGTGTTGGCTTCAATTATAACTGTCTTGCAGTAGTTATCGAGTGTTATCTCATAACGCGATTTGATTTCAGCCTCTGAGAATACTCCGTGTGATGTGAGCATATCGACATTCTTCTTATCGAGCAAGAGAGGAAGTGCGTCGGGAGTTGTGCGGAGGTTCAAAAGTCCTCTCTTTTCTGTTGCTTCTTTTATCCAGCTGTCGTCATAGCCGTTTCCGTTAAAGATGATACGCTTGTGGTCCTTTATAGTCTTTCTTATCATCTCGTGGAGAGTTGTCTTGAAGTCGTCTGCCTTTTCAAGACGGTCCGCATAGATTTTAAGGCTCTCCGCTACTGCGCTGTTAAGCATAATGTTTGCGCAGGCAATACTGTTTGAAGAACCGAGCATTCTGAACTCGAACTTATTGCCCGTGAATGCAAAGGGCGATGTTCTGTTTCTGTCGGTCGTATCTCTGTTGAACTTGGGAAGAACATCAACCCCGAGCTTCATCTGTGTTTTCTCTGCGCCCGTATAAGGTGTGTCGTTCTCGATAGCTTCAAGAACTGCGTTGAGCTCGTCGCCGAGGAAAATTGAAACAACTGCGGGAGGCGCTTCGTTTGCGCCGAGACGATGGTCGT
>CALZLD010000141.1 GCA_945788225.1 uncultured Clostridia bacterium | reverse complement strand
TCTCCCAGATATATTCATAAAGGCTCCACATATACGGTGTGCAGACAGTCGCCGACACTCCGCCGTCCTTGAAGTCCGCCGTTGTCCACTGGTCCTTTATTTCACCGTAGAGGATTTTTGTAACAGCCCTTGCCTGCAAGATATAAAGAACATCGTTTTCGTAAGCAAATTCAATGTCGCAGGGGAATCCGAAAAGCTCCTGAATATCAAGGGCAATTTCGCCGACCTCTTTCACCTTTTCGTCCGAAAGAAGCGCGCCCGATGAAAGCGTGATTTTTTTATCCCACCAGTTATAAGAAAATCTTTCTGCCGCAACTTTTCCGCTGACAAGATTTTCGCCCTGACCGCTTGCCGCCTCAATGACGATTTCTTTGTCCGAGCCGCTTATGGGGTTTACGGTGAATGCAACTCCGCTAATATCGGAATTTATCATCTCTTCGATGATGACGGACATTCCGAGCGTATCCGCAGAAATACCGTTTGATGAAAGATAAGAAAGAACGGTATCCGAATATACCGAGCGGTAACAGTCGGCAACAGCCTTGCAGATATTGTCAATACCACTCACATTTATAAAGGTGTCGTATTGTCCCGCAAAAGAAAAGCCCGCAAGGTCCTCTTTTATACCGCTGCTTCTTACTGCGTATTTTTTGTTTTCGTCGATATATTTTTCTATCTCGGACCTTGTTTCTTCCGTCAGCGAAAGATTATCATAAAGCGATAAAATCTTCTTTGAGGTGTCAGAGGCGTTATCCTTTGAAAGAAATTTCAAAAGAAGATGAACTTTACATTCGTTCTTGTTCTTTGAAACGGTCTGCAAAAAGACATCGTTGCCGAGAATAATTCCGTCGGGGACATTGAAGCCTTTATTTTTCATAAAAGAAAGGGAAGACGCTTTGTTGCCGACTTTTTCTTTCTCGATTATTTCTCCTATGCGGTAAATTTCCATATTAAAATTCCTTTCAGTCAGAACATATTTTTTCTAAGATGACAAAAATACAAAAGCATATTGAAAATTATATGTGTGACAGCTCCCACGGCGACATATAAAAAATAATACCATACGGGCAACGGGCACACAAAACAAATCACAAGCACACAGCCGAATATGGAGTCCGCCTGGTCAAGAAAGATAAAGAACGCTCTTTTGAGCTTATCCTCGCTGGGCTTTCCGGGGACAATATCAAGCCTGCGTTTTATAAAGCTGTTTGGGAGCTCGAATAAAGCGTAGGCAAAGCCTGTTGCGGCTCCTGTAATAAGGTTATATAAAAAGGTGTTTTCAAAGTTTACATAAAAATAATTATGCTCTGATAGATATGTATTCAGTGAGCATATATACCCCCACAAAACAGTAAATAACGCCCCAAAAATTATCATTCCCACAAAGCCTTTCCAGGTCTTGTTGTCACCGAAAATTCTTTTGCCGTCTTTAAAATTCTTTCCGTTGTCAACGGGTATGGATAGAAAAGAGCAGAATTTTATCTTGCACCAGACCATATTCAAAATCCCCGCAAGAATAACGGGCAGCAGGGATATATACATTTCAGAAAGCTTTTCCATAATGTCCCTCAAAAATAAAAAATTGCATACACACTCATTATATTATATAAAAGTATAAAAGTCAATTTCAAATAAAAAAGGGCAGGTTTAACTGCCCTTAAAATTATTCTTCATCATTACCGTCCGAAGCGTCATCGTAAATAAATCTTAAATTCGCCGCTTCATAAAGAAATATCCTCATATCCGAAAAGCGCTTGTCCCTTGAAATACCTTTGACATTGGACCTTAATGCGCTTCCGTCAGGCTTGGCTTTCGGCAAAAATATTGTGACCGCAACAGCCTTTTCATCGGAAAGCTCAACTAAGTTGCGGCAATTGTATTCCTTGCAGAACATTTTGAGTACGGTGAAATCCAGACTCTTATCAACTGGGTTGCCTCTTCTTCTGCTTGTGCAGTCAAAAATCTGTCTGCTTTCGGTTTCGTTTTCCGCTCTTGAAATTCTGACGGAAACTTCATCCCCGACAACAGCACCCTTGACATAGATGGCGGGCGAGTCGCTCATACCTTTGAGAATGTTGAAAACCGTCAGAAAGAACATCGACGAAAATCTTTCGGGGTTGACATTGACAAAAAGCTCGTCGACGCCGTAATCAAATTCAATGAGGGACGCTTTTCTCACAGCGAACTCCTCAAGATTTTTTTCATTGCCTGCAAAAAAGTCCCTTATTGAAAATATCTTCGGAGCAACTCCTCTTTTTGCGGTATAAGCCGCCATCTCCTCACGCTGTCTTTGAAGACGGAGAACATCGTAACAGCCATTGAGGATTTTTGTCAGCGAGTGCATCTCGTCGTATATTTCCTCTGTTTTAAAATAGTCCTCAAGATTTTCAAGAGCAAAATTTATGTTCTGAATGTATTCTCTGATGTTTGCCGCTTCGTCCTCAAAGCTTTCTCTTATAGACTTCACTTCAAAATTTTCGCTCATCATATTTTCGTTGAGAGTTTCGATTATATAAAAGTCGTCATAGCTAATAATGTTGTAACGATAAGGCTCGCCGTTTATAATTCCGCTGACTATTCCCGTTCTGTCGGGAAAGGAATTTTCCTCAAAAAGACAAGAAGCGCTTTTTCCTATCCTGGCTGAGAGCTTTTCTTTGTTCGCCCAGATTATTTTTTTGTCGCTGTCGCATATATAAACATTTATTGCAGAATTTGCATAAACCTTTTTCATTTCTTCCTGCATAGGAGTTCTCCTTATGAAATAAACTATACACACATTATCCTATATTTTTTCAAAAAAGTACAGTAAAATCTTAAAAATTTTTATTTTTTTCATAATTGCAATAAAATAATGTTTGAAATTTGTTGATTTTTTATGCGTTTGCAAAATACATTTCAAAGAGCTTTTAAAAATTTGAAAAGTTTAGTTAATTTTTTATCAAAAACACTTGCAAAAATTTTTAAAATGGGTTAGAATATAAATACATAAATTTTTCTTAGGAGGAATTCAAAATGTCAGTTAAAGTTGCAATCAATGGTTTCGGTCGTATCGGTCGTCTCGCATTCAGACAGATGTTCGGTGCGGAAGGCTATGAAGTAGTTGCTATCAACGACCTTACAAAGCCCTCTATGCTCGCTCAGCTCCTCAAATACGATACCGCTCAGGGCGGATACTGCGGAAGAATAGGCGACAACCTTCACACTGTTACTGCTGATGACGAAGCAGGTACAATCACAGTTGACGGCAAGACACTTACAATTTATGCTAAGGCTAACGCTGCTGAGCTCCCCTGGGGCGAAATCGGCGTTGATGTAGTTCTTGAATGCACAGGTTTCTACTGCTCAAAGGACAAGTCACAGGCTCATATCGACGCAGGCGCTAAGAAGGTAGTTATCTCTGCTCCCGCAGGCAACGACCTCAAGACTATCGTTTACTCTGTAAATGAAAAGACACTTACACCTGATGACAAGATCATCTCTGCTGCATCATGCACAACAAACTGCCTCGCTCCCATGGCTAAGGCTCTTAACGATTACGCTCCCATCCAGAGCGGTATCATGAGCACAATCCACGCTTACACAGGCGACCAGATGATCCTCGACGGTCCTCACAGAAAGGGCGACCTCAGAAGAGCAAGAGCAGGTGCCGCTAACATCGTTCCTAACTCGACAGGTGCCGCTAAGGCAATCGGTCTTGTTATCCCCGAACTCAACGGCAAGCTCATCGGTTCTGCACAGCGTGTTCCTGTTCCCACAGGTTCAACAACAATCCTCACAGCTGTTGTTAAGGGCACAGATGTTACTAAGGAAGGCATCAACGCTGCAATGAAGGCTGCTGCTTCCGAGTCTTACGGCTACAACGAAGACCAGATCGTTTCTTCTGATGTTATCGGTATGAAGTACGGCTCACTCTTTGACGCTACACAGACAATGGTTTCAA
>CALZLD010000140.1 GCA_945788225.1 uncultured Clostridia bacterium | reverse complement strand
CATCGTCGCCCAGCTGATTTGAAATTATCTTCATCTGTTCGCGCAGATAGTAGTCGCGCTGATTTTTGTCAAGTCTGTCGTGAAGCTGTTCCTGAATCTGATGTTCAATGTCAAGCACTTCGGACTCTTTTGAAAGGATAATTGCAATAAGGCTGAGCCCTTGTATCAAGGATTTTACTTCAAGAAGCTGCTGTTTGTCTTCAAGGGGAAGAGCGACATTGAAGGTGATATTTTCAAAAAGCTTCAACGGGTCGTCTTCATCAAGAATTGAGGAGATAAGCTCTTTGGGCATTCTCGGCATATTATAGGCGTATTGCTCAAAAATATCCTTTACCGAGCGGACAAGCGCCGTAAGCTCCGCTTCTTCTTCCTTGGGGCAGGAAAGGTCGGGCATTTTTCTTATCTGTGTAATCATATAAGGTTCGGTATCGAGAATATCCACAAGGCGCGCTCTGTAAAGTCCCTCGACAAGAACTCTCGTAACACCGTCGGGAGTTTTTAAAAGCTGTCTTATCTCAGCCACAACGCCGATTTTATAAAGGTCTGAAACGCCGGGGTTGTCCGTAGCAACATCTTTTTGCGCAACAAGAAAAATCTTGCGGTCTGTTGACATCGCCGACTTTAACGCCTGAATTGATTTTTCTCTCGCAACATCAAAATGCATAACTATTTTAGGGAAAACAACAAGTCCTCTCATAGCAATCGCGGGGAAAATGCAGTTTGATTTTATTTCAACTTTCTGATTGTTCATTGTATCGCTCATTTTTCACCATCCATAAAACTCGGTCAGAATGGGACCGTGTGATTTATCATATTCAACTATTATAATACATTTTAAGACATTTTGCAAGTAATTTTTATATGTAAAATTATTATACAGAAATATTCAAAAAATAGTTGGAATTTTTAGTCGGGATATGTTATAATGTTTCCATACATATCATTCTGTCGCCTTTAAGGAGAAAATATGGATTACGAATTCAACCCGTCGCAATGGACAAGGATATTTGCCGTTCCGTCGTCTGTTGCTGAAAATTATCTTAAATTAGCGGAAAGAGACGAATTAAAGGTTCTGCTCTACATTACATACAACATCAACCGCAGATGCCCTGTTGCAGAAATTGCAGAAAATCTTGGCATATCGGAAGAAGCGGTTGAGGACGCCATTTTGTTCTGGAAAGAAAGAGGGGTTCTTTCAAACGGCAAGGAGAATACTGTAACCGTTGCCGTCAGGGAAGAAAAGAAAGAAGAAGCTCCTAAGCCGAAGATAAAAACTACCGAAAGAAAAGAGCTTACCCCATCGGAAATTGCCGATAGGATAACAAATTCCGAGGAGATACGCTTTCTTTTTGAAAAGGCGGAGAGTATCTGTTCAAGAATGTTAACGCACACCGACCAGCGCGCTCTGGTATGGATACACGATTATATGGGGCTTTCATCCGATGTTATCATAATGCTTTTACAGCATTGCCGTGAGGTTGACAAGCTTTCGGCAAGCTACATAGAGTCGGTCGCAAAAAGCTGGTACGAAAAAGGAATAACCGATGTAAAGTCTGCCGAAGAAGAAATTGCAAGAATGAGCAGATTTGAAATCTTTTCAAGAAAAATCAAGCGCATTTTCGGCATTGAGGCAAGAAATCTCAGCACAAAGGAGAAAAATTTTGCAGAAAAGTGGCTTTGTGAGGATTTTTCGGAAGAACTGATAAGCTATGCCTTTGACAGAAATATTGACGCTACGGGCAAGCTTTCCTTTGCTTACATCGACAAGATACTTATAAGCTGGAAGGAAAAGGGATATACCGACAGAGAAAGCATTGAAAAGGGCGAAAGCGAAACAAAGCCCGAAGGCAAAGGATATAAGGTAAAGAAAACCTACGACTATGACACTCTTGCGCAGATAGCGCTTAATTCGGGAGGAAACAATGAGTAACGCTATTTTTGACGAGGCGATGAGAATTATCGGCGACAGCAGAAAAAGGGCCGAGAGAATATCCGAGGAGCGAAAAGCCGAGGTTGAAGAAAAAATAACCGGACTTAAAGAGCTTAACAACAAGCTTTCTTCAACTGTATGCGAGCTGACAAAGGTAATTATATCAAAAAGCGACGACGCGGAAAGTCAGATTGAAAAGATAAAGAGAACGAACATCGAAACTCAGAATATGAGAAACGAGCTTCTCACATCAAACGGCTACCCCGCCGATTATCTTATGCCACAGTATTCCTGCAAAAAATGCTCGGACACGGGATTTGTTGACGGAAAAAGGTGCGATTGCCTTGAAAAGCTCGTCGAAAAGCTTAAAATTGACAAGCTAAACGAAAATTCAAGCATAAGTATGTATAGCTTTGCTGATTTTAAAACCTCGTATTACGAGGGCAAGGCGGCTGAAACAATGACAAAAATCTTAGGCTTTTGTCAGAGATATGCCGCAAACTTTTCAAAGCAGTCCGAAAGCCTTTTTATGTGCGGAGAAACGGGACTCGGAAAGACGCACCTTTCGCTTTCTATTGCAAAGGAGGTCATAGCGAGAGGCTACAATGTAGCTTACGACTCGATAATAAACTACCTTAACGAGATTGAAAGAGAACACTTCGGCAAGAGCGATAATGACACGCTTTCGGCGATAACCTCTGTCGACCTTTTGATTCTTGACGACCTCGGAGCAGAATTCAACAGTCCGTTTTATAATTCGACAGTTTATAACATTATCAACACGAGGATAAACAAGCGTTTGCCGACAATTATCAGCTCAAATCTGACAAGCGACGCCGTTGCGGAAAGATACGACGACCGCATAGCTTCAAGGATTTTCGGGGAGTACACCTATCTTCGTTTTGTCGGTGACGATGTCCGTCAGATTAAAAAGATAAAAAAATCTTGATTTATTGAAAATTTATGATATAATAGAATATATATCTCTTTTCAGGAGGTTCTTATGGACATTACAGTAAACAAGAAAAAAGACCAGTTTTTGCAGGTTCTTCACGAAACTCAGCTTAGCCGTATATTTGAATTCAGAATGACGGACGACGATGTTGTTTTCCGTTCAATTCAGCCGATGAAGGAAAGCGTTCCCTCACAGATTCTTTTCAGACTGGACAAGTCGATATACAACGATTGTATGGTTACATTCGGTGCTCTTGACAACAAGAAGAAGAGAACAAAGGTTCTTGAGCTTATGAATCAGCTTAACTCATACAACAGAGTGTGCAAATACTGCATAAGCGAAAATGACGACCTTTATTTCACCTATACTTATGTTGCCGAGCCTGACAACTTCGACCCAAAGCTGTTCCTCACTCTCGGAACTCAGCTTTATAAGGATTTTGTTGAAAATCAGTATCAGAAGTTTGAGGCTATTCTCTAAGAAAATTACCCGTTCACAAAAATGTGAACGGGTTTTCTTTTTATTACAATATAAAGCAGATAAGTCCACTGCAACCCTCGTTGATAATTCTTTCAAGGGTTTCCTGCAATTTAAGCCTTGCCTCAACGGGCATATGATAAAGCTTGTTGTGAAGTCCCTCGTTGACAAGGTCGTCAAGGGACTTTCCGAAAATGTTGCTTTCCCAGATTTTCTGAGGGTTATCCTCAAACTCTTTGAGCAGATACATAACAAGCTCTTCGGACTGCTTTTCGCTTCCGACAATGGGGGCGACTTCGGTATTTATCGTCGCTTTCATAATGTGGAAGCTCGGTGCGCTGGCTTTGAGCCTTACTCCGTATCGTCCGCCCTGTTTCATAATTTCGGGTTCTTCAAGGGACATTTCCTCAATAGACGGCATAACTATTCCGTAGCCCGTTGCCTCCGCCTCTTTGAGTGCGCTCTCTATCTTTACATACTCGTCTTTTATTCTTGTGAGGTCTTTGAGAATAGGCAGAAGGTCGCTTTCGGACTTCATATCTATGCCCGTTTCCTCGCTGATGATTTCATAGAAAAGCGAGTCGCAGAGGTTCACGGTTATCTCGGAGCTTCCTGTTC
>CALZLD010000139.1 GCA_945788225.1 uncultured Clostridia bacterium | reverse complement strand
GAAAGTCCCTTGGCGGCAAAAACTCTCACGATAATATGCCCCGTTATTCCGTTTATATATATAGAAATCGTCACCGAAAGCATTTTAAAGGGGCTTGGCAGACAGAAATTCTGCATTATAAATTCGGCGGCGGAATATCTTATAAGAATATCCTGCGTTGTGGTTTTTGTGCGTATTGTCGGCTTTTACGGCGTTATCGTATCATACTTTGCAAGCAACATAATCTGCAACACCATAAGGATAATCGCCGTTCACAAATTGACGGGACTGCGCTTTGATTTTGTCGGGAACATTCTTGTTCCTCTGTTTTCAGCCGCCGCGGCGACAAAGCTTTCGTCTATGCTTTATGAGGTAATGAAAAACGGCTCGGCGGTAACCCTTATTATTTCGGGTGCATTCTCTCTGCTCTGTTTTATTCTGTTAAACGAGGTTCTGCAAAGATTTTGCAATGAAAAGGAGCAGGAAATGGTAAAAGGGTAAGAAAAAAGTCCGCAAAAAGCGGACTTCGAAAAACTATACAAGTATAAACGCCATAATAGGAATTGTTATTACGCTTAAAATTGTTGTAAGCAAAACCACATTCGCCGCAAATTCCTGCTCACATTCGTGAAGCTCGGCAAGAGATTCTATAATCGCGCCCGACGGCGTCATTGCAAGCAGAACTACCGAAGCTTTAAGAACATCATCCGCAAAGGGAAGAAAGTTTACGCACAAAAAAGCAAATAACGGAAAGACAATAAGCTTTAAAACGCAAGTCGCATAGGCAAACATTCTTGTGAACAGAGCCTTTAAATTCACCTCGGAAAGTCGCATTCCGAGAATGAGCATACATACGGGCGTTACCATTTTTGCAAGGAGTGCAACAGAG
This sequence comes from uncultured Clostridia bacterium, assembly GCA_945788225.1. Taxonomy (GTDB): domain Bacteria; phylum Bacillota; class Clostridia; order Oscillospirales; family Ruminococcaceae; genus RGIG4131. Next base: position 3,128 of record CALZLD010000139.1, on the reverse strand, counting down.
CTTTCAATCTCGTCGGGGAAATGTATTTTGAAGATAAACAACGGCAAGGATATGAGAATAGCAAGGGTTGTGGGGTTGAGTATAGCGTTTTTGACCGATATGTAGCGCTTGTCGTTGGTTATCATAAATGTTCCTGCAGTAAAGACGATAAGGTTCATTGACATAACATTTATGGAACTGTAACAAAGCACAATGGGTTCATCGGGAAAAACGCCTGAAATAATGGGCATTCCTATAAAGCCCACATTGCCGAGTACCGCTCCGACGGTCATTATTCTGTATGCCGAGTCGTCGTATTTCTTGTGAAGGATAAGAAAAAGTATTCCGAAAAAGATAAGCTGGACGGCAAGGGTTATAACAAAAAACTTTGCAAGCTTTACTATATTATCGGTTGAATATTCAAGGTTTAAAAACGAATTAATAATCATCGCGGGGCCGAGAATATAAACAAGAAAAGCCGATATGCTCTTTGCGTGGGACACCGACGCTTTTTTGCTCTTGCATAAAACAAACCCAAGAGCCATATATACAAGCATTATTGCGACGGTTTTGAAAATCAGGATAATCATTTTAACAAGTCCTTACTGAATTTTTGTGAGGGATATTATTGTTTCGATATGCTTCGTCATCGGGAACATATCCACGGGCTGGATTTTTGTGACGCGGTATTTTTTTGTGAGAATGTTAAGGTCTCTTGCGCAGGTTTCGGGATTGCAGGAAATATAGACTATCCTTTCGGGCGAAAGATTGCAAAGCGCGTTCAAAAACTTTTTATCCGCGCCTGCTCTTGCAGGGTCCATAAAAACAACATCTGCTTTTAGACCGCTTTTTTCGATTTTCTGCAAAATCTCTCCGCAGTCGCCGCAGAAAAATTCCGCGTTCTTTACATCATTGAGCCTTGCGTTTTCAACGGCGTCACGGACAGCGTCGGGGTTCTGTTCAATGCCGATAAGGCGCTTTATTTTGTCCGAGGCGGAAATGCCAATAGTGCCTATTCCGCAATAAGCGTCGATGACAGTTTCCTCCCCCGTAAGGGCGGCGTACTCAATAGCCTTTGAGTATAGAATTTCTGTTCCGACGGGGTTTATCTGATAGAAAGACTTCGGGGAAATTTTAAAGGTCTTTCCGCAAAGAATATCGGTGATAAACCCGTCGCCGAAAAGAACAATATCTTTATCGCCGAAGGTGAGAGGCTCGCCCTTTGGGTTTATATTGAGGACTATGGTTTTTATTTCGGGGTGAGCATTTCTTATGCGTGAAACAAAATCATCGCTCTGGGGGAATTTGTCCGAAGTTGCAATAAGAGTGAGCATAACATCGCCCGTTGAAAAAGCGTAGCGCAGAGAAACGCTCTTTAAAAAGCCCTTGCCCTTATAGTCGCATACGGGTATGCCCATTCTCTTGCAGAGTCTTAAAACCGTAGCCGTTATTTTATGCAAAAGCTCGTCCTCGATAAGACATTCCTTTGACGGCACTATCTTTCCCGTTGTGGACTGATAAAGTCCCGTATAAGCGGTCTTTCTTCTTGTATCAAAAGCCATCACCGACTGAACTTTGTTGCGGTAATGGTAAGGGTTTTCCATTCCGATAATACGGTTGACATGGTCGAACTTACCGAGCAAGGTCTTTACCGTTTTCTGCTTCAAGGCAAGCTGAGACTGATAGTCAAGGTTCATCAGCTGACAGCCGTTGCATTTTTTATATATGGGACATTTCATTTCGTTTTCCATAAAAATACTCACTTTTAAACAGATTTGCCTTGCTTTGTGGCGAAGCTACGACAAAAAGCAAGGCATAAATTATTCTCCGACAAATTCTCTTATCAGCGAATCGGCAGGGATTTTTGACTTTTCGATAGGCTCAATCTCTTTTAAGAATGCGGCTATCATATCAAAGTCAAAATCGCCGTGCATTTCTTTTGAAATATTCATTATGTCGTCATAAATCGCCCATTTGTAAACGGACGGCTCAAAGGGCATAAAGGTGTCAATATCAAAGTCGGCAAGGTGCTTATGGGGCATAATGTTTGCTTCTTCTCCGCGAGAAACGCTCTTGAACATCTTAAAGGTCTCGCGCATATCGCGCCCACGGAATAATTTATCTCGGCTTAGTCTTCTCATAAGTCTAATAAGCCTTGGGTGAAGTCTGTCCGCCTCGGAATTTTCAAGCCTTGTTCTTACGCTGACATAAATGCAGGTTGCATAGTCACGGCTGTTGCCTGTAACGAGGGGGTTAAGGGCGTGGATACCCTCTAAAATAATAACCTCGCCTTTTTTGCGGTGAAGCTTGAAGGAGCCGCTTCTGTTCTTGGTCTTGAAATCAAAAAGCGGAACATCAACAGGCTCTTCGTTGTGGAGCATATCGAGGTGCTTTTGCAAAAGCGGAATGTCGAGGCGATAGGGCGATTCAAGGTCAACCGTACCGTCGTCATTGAGGGGAAAATCCACTCCGCAGTTATCGGGGAGGAAGTAATCGTCCATAGAGATAGTATAAGCGTTACAGCCGTTTTGTTTGAGGATAGATTCCACTCTTTTTGCCGAAGTCGTCTTGCCCGAACCCGAAGGCCCCGAAACGAGAACTATTGGATGCTCGCCCGATTTTTCAAGGATACGTTCGGCGGCGGATTTAAGTTCGTCCCTGTAATGCTGTTCGCTTTCAGATATAAATTTTTCGGTATTGTAGGATATGGCAGTGTTGATATCCGATATTTTTATGACCTTAATAATAATCACTCCTGACATAAAATAAAATACGCTTTTATTATTATATCACAAAATGAGAAAAAATGCTACCCTTGAAGTTGACTAAAAGCTATGATAGAATATTATACATAATTACAACGAAAAGGTGCATTTTATGAGGATTTTTGAATGTGACGGCATAATTGTCATTATGGAAAAGAAAAAGGTAAAGCGACTTAACCTCACGATAAAAGGGGACGGAGTTTTTCTTTCTGTTCCGACCTTTGTTTCATATAACGAAGCGGAGGAATTTTTGAAAAGCCGTCTTGACTGGATAAAAAAGCACCGTGAAAAAATGCCGCAAAAGCAAGAAATGAAATATCTTTCGGGGGACAAGGTATCTCTTCTCGGAAAAGAATATACTCTCAATGTATTTTATTCAAAGAG
>CALZLD010000138.1 GCA_945788225.1 uncultured Clostridia bacterium | reverse complement strand
CAACCGCGCCTTTCATATCGACGGTGGAGTAATCCTCGCCCGAAGCGTCGGTACCGTAAACCCAGACGCCGTTTTCTTTAAGATAATCGAGCGTTGCGGCGATATTGGGTACTCTTGCAACGGGAACCCAGCTTGCCGCTCCCGCGGAAGATTTATTCACGGTGAAGTTGAGCGTGGCGCTGTGTCTTTTCGGAATTATTACGCCGTCAACTCCGCCTGCCTCGCAGGTTCTGATAATTGCGCCTAAGTTGTGAGGGTCCTCGATATCATCGCACACGACGATAAACGGAGCTATCCCCTTTTCCTTGGAAATAGAAAGGATATCGTCGACAGAAACATATTCGGCAACTGCGCCTATTGCGACTACCCCCTGATGAGAGCCGCCCTCGGACATCTGTGAGAGCTTTTTATCGTCGACATTTTTAACGACTATGCCCTGCTCCTTCGCCATCTTGCAGATAAGACCTATGCTTCCGCCGCCCTCTTTTGAAACATAAAGGGTGTCGATGTTCTTCTTTGCCTTTAATGCTTCGATAACGGGATTTCTGCCTATTATAATGCTTTTTTCTTCTTTTTCGTTATTGTTGTAAGCCATAATATTTTCCTTTTGAATATGATTTTTGCACATATATATTCATTATAACATTTTTATAAAAGAAAAACAAGATTTTTCGCCATTTTTTTAGCAAAAAATCTTGTCCTGTCTTATAATATTATCAGCGCCAGCGTTGCTATGACGGCAGAAATCATCAGCACGGACACAACCGCTATGATAATTCTTTTCCGCTCAGGTCGTTTTTCATCGACATTATCCACATAGCTTTTTGCAAGCTGTGATAATTTTTCGGGCGGAGTTTCAAACTTTTCGGGCTTGACAAACAGTATCGCCCTTTCAAAATATTCGCCGTCGGGGTTGTTTATCTCAATAACACGCTTATTTACGCCTTTCAGCAAAATCATCACCCTTTGCAAAATATCTGTATGGATATTTTAGCCAAATGTAAAGTATTTTATACAAAAAGTAGTCCCGACTTTACAAAAAATGTTGAAAAATATGTTGAAAAGATACTGAATTGAGTGTTGAAAACTTCGGATTTCAAAAAAATTCGGTTGAAAACTCTGTTGAAAGTGTGGAAAAGTGCGCAAAAACGGATATGACTTTCAAACGACAAAGTGAGAAAATTCAACATTACAGTCTGTAAACAGCGGTTAAAACGAGGTTACAGTGCGGTTACAATTCGTCCCTTGAGGTGAGAAATTTTATCGCTCTTTCAATGCTGTCACGGGAAGTTCCCCAGTCGGCGTCAGCGCCTGTGTTACGGTAGTCATACATACTGCAATAGTGCGAAACATCGTCATAAAGCGCCTTTGCGTATTCGCCCGCAAGATTTTTAATGTCACCTGTAAAGAGTTCAAGCTCGTCCTTTTTAAGATGATTGGGTGCCTCGGACAAAAGCAGGTCGTAGTGAGGCAGGCAGATATATTTACAGTTGCGGAGTTGCTCTTTGAAAGACGCGTCCTTGTAGCACTCGAAAAAGGTCTTTAAAAGGCGTTCCATTCCCCAATCGACCTTACTGCACACAAAGCAGGAAGTGTTTATCTCGGAAAGCTTTTTCTTCTTTGCGTTCTTAGGCTCAAAAAGTCGCTTGCCCGAAAAGATTTCTTCATTCAAGGTCTGCAGATGCGTCTGGAGCATAAGAGCTAAGGAAAGTCGGTTTTTGCAGGCTCTCATCATCGTGAAATGCTCGGAGCAGAAGCCAAGTTTATTGGTTTCGATACGGACATCGGGCTCCATCATAGCCGCACCCATAATATACTCGACTGTACGCTGTTCGAGCATATCGCGCATTTTGCATATCGGGCAGGTGCAGTTATCCTCCATAATTTCGCTGATGGGGATTGTAAGAATACTTTCTCTCATACAAAAAATCCTTTCATTTGACATATTTTTTAATTGCTGTATAATAAGTGTAAAGGAGTGTTTTTTATGGATTTTTGCGTTAAAAACAACGATATACACTTTTTTTGCGATGATTTTGACCTAGCTGAAACATTAGACTGCGGTCAGGCTTTTCGCTGGAAAAAGACAGAAAAGGGATTTTGCGGATTTGCTCTTGACAGAGAGCTTTACATTGAGCAGTACGGCAACGAATTTGTTTTAAAAGACACGACAAAGGAAGATTTTTTGTCGTTCTGGCAGAATTATTTTGACCTTGACACCGATTATGCAGAGCTGAAAAAAATTTACAGCTCCGATGAAACGCTGAAAAAAGCGTGTGAATATGCAAAAGGGATAAGGCTTTTGAAGCAGGATACCTGGGAGACGCTTATTTCTTTTATCATTTCGCAGAACAACAATATTCCGAGGATAAAGGGAATAATCGAGAATATGTGTAAGATGTTCGGCGGATTTCCCACGGCAGAAAGGCTCGCTCAGTGCAGTGAAAGCGATATTGCTCCTTTAAGAACGGGCTTTCGGGCAAAATACATTCTTGACGCGGCGGACGCTGTAAACAGCAAAAGAGTAAAGCTTGACGAGCTGAAAACTCTCCCCATTGACGAAGCGAGAAAAAGTCTTATGTCCATAAAGGGAGTGGGACCGAAGGTTGCCGAATGTGTTCTGCTGTACGGCTGTTACAGAGTTGAGGCGTTCCCCGTTGATGTATGGATAAAAAGAGTGATGACGGAATATTACCCCGACGGTCTGCCCAAAAATGCGATAGAAACCGCAGGGATAGCTCAGCAGTATCTTTTTCACTATATGAGAACTGCCGATACAAAATAAAATATTTTTATAAAATTATACTAAATGTAGTTAAGTTTTGCACTTTTCTGCCGATATATAGAGTGTAAGGAAAAACATTGTGCACGATAATAACCCCGAACAGAAGACATACGAAAAAGGTACTGCCATTCAGCAAAAAGGGGGCGTGATTATGATATACACCTACTACAACACTACCGTTATCGAAGAAAGTGCGGGCGTACGCTCGGTTATGAGCTCGGCGCCTTATGCAAGGTCGAAAAGGCAGAGAAGAGAAGAACGCTCATCGGGCAAAAGCTTTGCCGAGGTGCTTAAAAAATCGCGCGGAGAAAAAACCGAAAAGAGCGAAAAATCGCCTTATGAAGCATTGATAGGAAGAGCATGATAACTTAATAAAAAACAGCAAAGCTGTCGCCCTTAACGGACGACAGTTTTGTTTTATTTTTCAAGTCTTAACATTTCGTTTATGCAGATAACTGCCTTTTGCATAACATCGGGCGACAGAGTTATTTCTGTTCCGCCTGTTCCCTTCACCGCGTTTAAAAGGTCGATGATGGTTGTAGCTTTCATATCGGGGCAGATAAGATTTTTGCTGAGAGGATAGAATGTCTTGTCGGGGCACTCGAACTGTAAATGTGCGAGAACGGAATTTTCTGTTCCGATAATGAATTCTTTTTTGTCGGACTTTTTTGCAAAGTCGATTATACCCGATGTTGAGCCTATGTAGTCGGCATATTTTACCACTTCGGGCTTACATTCGGGGTGAACGAGGAAAAGAGCGTTGGGGTGAAGTTTTTTTGCATTAAGAACTTCTTCTTCCTCGACGGCGGAATGGACGGGGCAACCGCCGTTTATAAGAATAAAATTCTTATCGGGGATATTCTTTGCGACATATCCGCCCAGGTTGCAGTCGGGGACGAAAAGAATGTTTTTCTTGTCGATTTTCTTGCAGATTTCCAGAGCGGAGCTTGATGTGACGCAGACATCGGAAACGGTTTTGATTTCCGCCGTTGTGTTTATGTAGGAAACAACCGCGCAGTCGCCGTATTTTTCTTTCATCGCAAGGATTTCATCGGCGGTGAATTGTTCCGCCATAGGACAGCCTGCGGAGCCGTTTGCGAGAATGACTTTCTTTTCAGGCGAGAGCATTTTTACTGTTTCTGCCATAAAGTGAACTCCGCAGACAACGGCAACGGGGTTTTTATCCTCGGCTGCCTTGCGGCTCAGAAGGAACGAGTCGCCGACAACATCGGCAATTTCGGTGATGTCGTGGGACTGATATGTATGGGCGAA